>JAHBVS010000001.1:2100000-2266013 GCA_019637445.1 Gemmatimonadaceae bacterium
ACCCCGTCGTCGAGGCCATTGGCGCCAAGCAGATCAACGACGACAGCCGCTTCCTCGGCTCGCTGGCGGTGAAGTACCGCCCGGTGACCTGGGCGGACGCTGAGTGGAACTTCGGCTACGACTATTCGTCGAGCTGGGGCGAGTTCCTCCGCGACAAGGGCTTCCGGACCTCGGCGCAGAACGGCCCGCAGACCAATGGCTCGTTCTCGCGCAGCAACGGCTTCTCCATCTCGTACAACACCTCGCTCAACCTGACGATGCGTCGTCAGCTGACGCAGGACATCAACGGCACGATCTCGCTCCGTTACCTGTACGAGCAGCAGGACTTCAAGGGTGACAACCTTGGTGGCACCAACCTCGTCGTGGCCGGCCTGCGCACGGCGGACGCCATCTCGCTGCAGGAGTCGATCGGCGTGGGCTCGAGCCAGAGCCGCATCTCGCAGATCGGCATCTTCCTCACCGGCCGCCTGGACTACCAGGGCAAGCTGATCTTTGACGGCCTGATCCGTCAGGACGGTGCGTCGGTGTTCGGTTCGGACAACCGCTGGCAGACCTACGGCCGTGGCTCGGTGCTGTATCGTCCGTCCGAGGAGGCCTGGTGGCCGGCCAAGGACATCGTGAACGAGTTGAAGCTGCGTGCGGCGGTCGGTACCGCCGGCAACCGCCCGATCTTCAGCGCCCAGTATGAGACCCTCTCGATCGGCTCGGGCGGTACGCTGACGCCGAACGTGCTCGGCAACCCGCTGCTGGGTCCCGAGGTCATCACCGAGACGGACATCGGCTTCGACGCCGAGCTGTTCAACCGCTACGGCATCGAGTTCTCGTACATCAACGCCAAGGCGGACAACCAGATCCTGAACGTGCCGACCCCTGCGGTCACTGGCTTCGGTTCGCAGTGGCGTAACGCCGGTACGCTTGAGAACAAGATCATCGAGGCCGCGGTGAACGTGCCGATCCTCGAGGGCTTCCGCGGCGTGTCCTGGTCGGCCCGTATGGCGATGGACCGTCCGGAGAGCAAGATCACCCAGCTGGACGTGCTCCCGTACTTCGTCAGCGCCGCTGGCGCGCAGGGCACGACCTCGATGTTCCGCATCGCGGCTGGCAACGACTACGGCGTGATCTACGGCCGTGGCTTCGTGACCAAGTGCACCCAGCTGCCGGCCTCGTTCCAGGCCCGTTGCGGCGAGGGCAAGGAGTACCAGAAGAACGACGACGGCCGCATCGTGTGGGTCGGCGCCGGCAACACCTGGCGCGATGGCATCACCAAGAACCTTTGGAATGGCGCCAACCCCGGCAGCGACTCCCCCTGGGGCGTCGGCCTGAACTGGGGCATGAACATCATCGAGCGTGACTCGACCGGTACTGGCTTCAACCAGGAGCTCGGCTCGGCGATCCCCAGCATGCGCTGGTCGATGGGCCACAACGTGTCGTGGAACAAGTTCACGGGTTACATCCTGTTCGACGCCGTGCAGGGTCGTTCGGTGTTCAATCTCGTGAAGCACTGGAACTACGGTGACTTCTCCAATGGTGACGTGGACCAGTTCGGCAAGTCGGTCGAGAACGCCAAGCCGATCGGCTACTACTGGCGTGGCGCGCCGCCCGACGCGACTGGCGTCGGCGGTCTGTATGACTTCCTCGCGCCCACCAGCCACACCACCGAGGATGCCTCGTTCGTGAAGCTCCGCGAGCTCTCCGTTGGCTACCGCATCGGCCGCCTCGGCCGCTACGGTGACTGGACGGTGAACGTCGTGGGTCGCAACCTGCTGACCTGGTCGGACTACTCGGGCTTCGATCCCGAGACCGGCCTGGGCGGTGGCTCGAACGGCTCGGGCATCCTGAACGCCGCGGATGCGTTCAACTTCCCGAACCTCCGCACGTTCACGCTGCAGTTCAACGTTGGCTTCTGACGACAGCGCCTGGCCGGGCGGCAGCAACTTGCCGCCCGGTCGGGTCCCCTTCTTGAGGAGTTACTTCACGATGCGATTCAAGCTTCGGCACCTCGGGGTTCTCGCGCTGGCGTCCGTCGCAATGACGGCCTGCGCTGATAACCTCCAGGTCTCCAACGAGAACAACCCGGACCTGACGCGTGTGTACGCGGATCCGTCCGGCGTGGAGGGCGTCGTTTCGACGCTCTACCGCTCGTATCACCAGGGCACGGCAGGCAACGGCGGCATCGAGCCGCAGTCTGATATGCTGTCCCTCGAGAGCTATTCGGCTCTCGCGAACTTCGGTAACGGCATTCGCTCCGCAATCCCGCGTCTGCCGATCAACAACCAGCGTGGCAACCAGGTCAATGGTGGCAACCAGGCGGAGTGGAACAGCCTTTCGCGCCTGATGCGTACGTCCGCCACCGTCGTGCAGGCGATCGACGCCTACCTCGACAAGGATGCGACGTTGGGCACGCCAAGCCTCGACCTGCGCGCCCGCGCCTTCGCCATGATGGTGAACGGCCTGGCGATGGGTACGCTGGCGACGATCTACGACTCGGTGGCCATCGCCACAGCCCAGACGCCGACCTCGGCGATCCCGGGCTTCGTCGGTCCCGCTGAAGCGATGACGACGGCGCTGTCGGTGCTCGACTCCGCCATCGCCATCATCCAGTCTGCTCCGTCGACGGCCGATGCGACGATTCCGCTCGAGTGGATGGGTGGAACGGCGCTGACGCCTGCGCAGCTGGTTCGTTTGATTCGGACCTACAAGGCGAAGTTCCGGATCTCGGTTGCGCGCACGCCTGGCGCGACGATTGACTGGGCCTTGGTGTTGGCCGACGCCACCAACGGCATCACGGCTGACCACCAGATCGCGTTGGGTGGCACGTGGTCGTCGGCGATGGACGCTGGGCAGTACCATGTGCCCGGCAGCTGGCACCAGATCTCGCTGATGTACAACGGCATGGCTGACAACTCCGGCAACTTCGTGGCGTTCTCGGCCGTCCCGCTGCTTTCGCGTCCCGGCCCGACGACGCTCGTCGTGACGCCGGACACCCGTTGGCCGGCCGGTGCGACCCGCGCCGCCCAGCAGGCGAACTCCAGCCTGCCGCTGCCGGCGGGGCAGTACATCGCCAACCGTCAGGGTGAGGACTTCTTCGACGGCACGAACCCCTGGGGTTCCTCGCAGTATGAGAGCCGCCGTTGGTGGTCCATCCGCGACAATGGCGGCGTGGGCATCTATTCGTTCATCGACGTTGACGAGATCAACATGATCGCGGCCGAGGCGAATCTCGCCCTTGGCAACGGTCCGGCGGCGATGACGCTGGTCAACAACTCGCGTACGCAGCACGGCCTTGCGGCCTTCGCGGATCCGGCCGGTACGGCTCCGGACTGCGTGCCCACGCTCCCCACGGGCGCCTGCGGCAACCTGCGCGAGGCCATGAAGTACGAGAAGCGCATGGAGACCCAGCTGACGGGCTACATGGCGTGGTTCCTCGATTCCCGCCGCTGGGGCGACCTGGTGCAGGGCACGGTGCTGGAGTGGCCGGTCCCGAACGCGGAGATGGATACGCGTAACCAGGCGTTCTACGACATGCCGTACCCGGGTGCTACGGGCAAGACGGCTGGCGTCGGGACCTACGGGTACTGATCGATGTTCATCCTCGGAGCCACGGTGTCCTTCCTGCGCGGTCTCGCCTCGTCCTCACGGATGCGGCGTAACGTCGGGCGGGTAGCCGTGGCTTCCGCGGCGCTCCTGTCCAGTGGTTGCTACCAGTACACGGCGACAGAGCCGGGCCGGCCTGTGACGGATCAGCGGGTCGAGCTTCGGTTGAATGATCAGGGTCGGGTTGCGATGAATCGCACCCTGGGCCCTGGCGCCAGTACCGTCGAAGGCCGTGTCGTTGAGCAGACGGCTGAGTGGTATTCGATGGCGGTGTATCGGTTGACCAATGTGCGCGGCGACGTCTTCACGTGGACCGGCGAGATGGTGAATGTGCCGGTTGACGGTGTGGAGATGGTGTCCGAGCGCAGCCTGGACAAACAGCGGAGTGTCGTGGCGGTGGCATCCGCCGCGGGGGCGTTCGCTGTATTCGTGATGTCTCGCAGCCTGATCGGTGGTGGCCGGGATACGTCTCCCGGTGTTCCGCCGGAGGGTCAATCGGTTCGTTTGTTGCCCTGAAGCACTGGGCATACACTCCTTTAATGCACTTTTCGGAGCCCTTCATGCGATTTCTCCGTATCCTTCCACTGGCAGCCTTGGTGTTCGCGGGCGCGTGCGCAGAAGATGCGTCCGTGACCGTCGCCAACCGGCCGCCGCTGGCGTACATCCGTTACGTCCACGCGGTGACCGATGCAGCGGCCTTGGATTTCAAGTTCGTTGACCAGATCGAGTACTCGCCGCACTACGCGAACTCGACCTACCGCACCATCGGCATCTATCAGGGTGTCGAGGCTGGTAACCGTCAGTGGAAGGTCTTCCGCAACTCCACGGACATCAACATCGCGCAGCAGGTCGTTGCCGAGGGCACGACGAACTTCGTCGCCGGCACCCGGTACACGATCCTGCACCGTGGCACGATGGCGTCGAACTCCGTCGTCCTGATCACGGAAACCCTCCCGACCCAGGATGCCGGCACGCACATCAGCGTGACCAACGCCTCGATGGCCGCTCAGGACGTGTTCATCGGTGCGCCGGCTGGCACGCCGCTGTTCGCGAACGTGGCCACCGGGACCAAGACGACGTACGCGGCGCGTGCCGCGCTGACGACGTTCACGCTGCACACGGCCGCCAACGGCACCTTGGTGTCGCTGGCCAGCGCCACGCCGTTCGTCGGGCTCGCAGGGACGGAGACCGCCGATCCGATCGGTGGCTACAGCGTGGCCGGTTCGCAGATGTCCGCGTTCCTCTTCGCGCCGGGCACCGGCGCGGCGGCGAACTCTGTTTCGATCGTGATGGATCGCCAGCCGCCGCCGACCGTTCCGGAATAAGCGGACGGGCGTGCTCGGTTCTGGCAGCACAGCTCGCGGCACGCGGGGCCCTCGCCTGAGGGTCCCGCGTGTTGCGTTGTTTTTTGTTCTTGCACTCGGCCTCGGCGCCCTTTCGGCCGCCGACGCCGCAGCCCAGGTGGTCCGCGGCCGCATCATCTCCAACCAGTCCCGGACGCCAATGGCGAACGCGACGGTCGAGGCCCTGGACACGCTACGGCAGGTGGTCGCCGCGGCACGGTCCGACTCGGCAGGCCAGTTCATGCTGCACGTGACGACCCTCGGCGAGTTCCGGATTCGCATCCGGCGCATCGGCATTACGCCGACCCTGACGGACGCCCTGCAGTTTGTCGATCGCGATACCGTGGACGTGGATCTCCTGGTCGACGAGAGCCCTGCGATCCTCGAGGAGAGTCGCACCACGGAGACCATGAGTGTCGCCACGGAGGAGCGGCTGCGGAACGCGCGGAGCCGTGGATGGCGCGTCTATCCCCCCGAGCGGGTCCGTCCGATCCGTGAGCGGGCGATGAACCTCGATGCGATGCTGAAGGCGTTGGGATTGTCCAGCGTTATGATCTCGGCCAACTGCATCCGGAGCCTGGTCACGAACGGCTGCATGACGGTGTTCATCGACGACCAGTACTTTGGGCAGGTGACCTTCAACCAGATCAACGTCCGCGACATCGAGTTCGTCGCGGTCATCGGGCCCACCGAGGCCCTGATTACCTACGGCAATCGTGCGCAGCACGGCGTGGTGATGCTCTACACCGCCCGTATGCAAGACCGTCGCCCGCCGCAGTGATCCTCACGTTGGCGCTCGCGGCCGCGCTCGCGCTGCCGCAGGAGCCGCTGTTCCCCGCGCGACCCAGCGGATTCGTCACCGATGTGGCGAACGTCATCCCAGCGGATCGCGAAGCCCAGATCACGGAGCTCATCGAACGAGTCCGTGCGGGCTCGCGCGGCGAGATTGCGGTGGTGACCCTCGCCGACATCCAGGGACGCGATGTCGGGGATATCGCGCTGCAGATTGGTCGGGCCTGGGGCGTCGGCGCGCGTGCCGATGTCGGCGACCGCGCGCGGAACGCGGGCATCGTGGTGCTCTTGGTGCCCCGCGAGACGAGCCGGGACGGCCGCGGACACATCAGCATCCAAGTCGGCCAAGGCGCTGAGGGCTTCGTCCCGGATGCGGTGGCCGGCGACATTCGTCGTGAGGCCACTCCCTTGCTTGCCGCCGGGGACTACGGCGGCGGGCTCGCCTTGATCACGGCCCGGCTCGCCGAGCGGTACGCGGCAGAGTTCGGGTTCTCGCTGGACTCGGCCCTGGTGCCGCCGCGGAGACAGGTGCGCGAGCGTGGGATTCCGCCGATCCTGATCATCATCGCGTTCTTCGTGCTCGTGGCGTTGCTGAGCGGCGGTGGCGGTCGAGGTGGTCGCGGCGGGCGCCGGCGGCGGCGCGGCGGCATCGTGATCTTGCCGATGGGTCGCGGCGGGTTCGGCGGTGGTGGCTTCGGGGGCGGTGGCTTTGGCGGTGGTGGCTTCGGCGGCTTCGGTGGCGGTGGCGGCTTCTCTGGCGGCGGCTCAAGTGGGGGGTTCTAGGATGGCCCAGCAGACACTGCGGGGATTCACAGACCGGCTAGCGACGGCGTTTGGCGAGGAGTTGCGAGCCGTGGTGCTCTACGGCTCCGCGGTTGGTCGCCCGGAGCCCAGCCGTGGCACGATGAACCTGCTGGTGCTGGTCGGACGATGGCGTGACGCCACCAGTGCCGCGGCTGGCGAGGCGGTGCGCGAGTGGACCGCCTCAGGCCAGCCGGCACCCCTGATCCTGACGGAGGGCGAGTGGCGGTCGACGCGCGACGTGTTCGCGATGGAGCACGCAGATATTGCCGCCCGGCACGAGCTCGTGGCTGGGCAGCTGCCCGCAGAGCCCGCCCCCTCCCCGGAGGACCTGCGTAGCCAGCTCGAGTACGAGGCGATGGGCGCGCTGATCCACCTTCGGCAGGGGATGCTGGTGGGTGCCGGCGACGCGGAACGCTCGCTGCAACTGCTCCTGGTCAGTAAGGGAACGGTCCTCACGCTCTTCCGCACGCTGCTGCGCCTGGAGGGCTGGGAGGTGCCGCCAAAGCCCGAGGCAGTCGTGCAGGCCGCTGCCGCGATCGCGGGATTCGAGGCCTTGCCGTTTGAGCGCCTGCTGGCGCACACTGCGGGGACGGCGGCCCTCGATGCTGCAGGGGTCACGCAGCTGCTGACCGCGTACCACGCAGGGCTGCAGCGATTTGTTGCCTACGTCGACGCGCTGGTGCACCCGGGATCTTCCGGCATCGACTGAGCCTGCACCGTGCCCGCGCCTTATCTTCCAATGACTTCCAGGAGGAGTATCCCGATGAAGGCCAAGTGGTACCTGCTGGTCCTGCCGCTGCTGCTCTCGGCCTGCGGCTACAACACGATCCAGACGATGGACGAGGGCGCCGCCGCCGCGCGCCAGCAGATTGAGGTGCAGCTGCAGCGCCGTGCGGACCTTGTGCCGAATCTCGTCAACACGGTGAAGGGCTTCGCGGCGCAGGAGGAGCGCATCTTCACCGAAGTGGCCCAGGCCAGGGCCGCGCTCTCGGGTGCGGTGCGGGGCGGCAACATCGGTGAGATGGCCAATGCCAATGAAGGCCTCACCGGCTCCTTGGGTCGCTTGCTGGCGATCGCTGAGAACTACCCACAGTTGAAAAGCGATCAGAACTTCCTGCGCCTGCAAGACGAACTGACGGGGACCGAGAACCGGATCGCGGTCTCGCGCACGGACTACAACAACGCGGTGCGCGACTACAACGCGTACATCCGGCGCTTCCCGGCGGTGCTGACGGCAAAGGTCACCGGGGCCAAGGCGCGGGAGTACTTCGAGGTGACCTCGCCAGGAGCGCGTGAGGCGCCTGAAGTGAAGTTCTAGCGTCTGAACTGCAACGGCCGCCACAGAGGCACAGAGACACAGAGGTTTGAGAATGCAGGTTCGCCTCTGTCTCCAAACCAACTGCAACAGCCTAAGGGGCGCGGCGGACAAAACGTTCCGCCGCGCCCCAATCAGTTCCAAAGAAAGAAGACACAGAGGGGTCTCGCGTCGACGCCCTCTGTGTCTCTTTGGCAAGCAGGTGCTGTTGCCGTTACGGCCCCGCGTCCGGCAACACGTACGTGAGCGGATCCACCGGCCGGCCATTGACGTGGATCTCGTAGTGCAGGTGCGGCGCCGTGGAGAGGCCGGTAGAGCCTACCGCGGCGATCAGCTGATTGCGTGTCACCTGCTGCCCCACGCGCACGGCCAGTCGCGAACAATGCGCGAAGCGCGTGCGAATCCCGTTGCCGTGGTCGATTTCCACCGTCAGGCCGTAGCCCTTGTCGTTGCCGGCAAAGACGACGCGTCCCGCGGCGGGCGCGACAATCGGTGTTCCCGTCGGGGCCGTGACGTCGATGCCCTTGTGCGGACGATTTTCGTGCAGGATCGGGTGAAAGCGGCTCTTCGTGAACTGGCTCGAGAGCCAGCCTGCGGTTGGCAGGATGCTCGGCGTGTTGGCAAAGCGCCGGAAGTTGCTCTCCAACGTGTCCGAGACGTCGCGGAAGCCGCTGGCCAGCGAGCTCGCGCGGTTGATAAGGCCGTCGATGTCCGGGCGCGCGCTCCATCCCAGGCGGCCGAGGAAGGGTCGTCTCGCCGTCGGGCGTGAGCCGCCGCCGACGTCGCTGAGGCTGGCGTCGAGCGCGACGACTTCAGTGCTCGCCTCGCTGTCGAGTTCGCCGATGTCGGCCTCGCGAACCGGTGACGCCTCGACGGGAAGGCCGGCAAGCATCCGCATCTGCTCCTCGCGCCGCGCGATGGAGCGGAGGGTATCGTCAAGGACGCGGAAGCGCTGCTCGATGAGCGCGATGTCCTGTTGCAGCGCCTCGTTCTGCGCCGCGACCACGCGGGCTCCCGGCGTGCCCCAGGGCGTGAACAACACGACCACGGCCCATCCCACCAGCAGGATGCCGCCCGCGAGCGACCAACCCAACGCACGAAACGTCCAGACCGGGAGGGAAAAGGTCCGGGCATTCTCGTTGCGGGGTGGTACTAGGACTAGGGTCCAGCGGCGCTTCGCGGGCATCCCAGAAATCTACGCGGACAGGGGTTTGGTCAGGACCGAAGAAAATCCGATACGACTCAGTGGCTGCTGAGTCTGGGCATTGGAGATGACCGCTAGGCCCTGGCCCCGGTCACCGGAGGTCGGTCAGTCTCCCCAAGTATCGGCCGCTCAGCGCGCGGCCGCCCCACCTGTGGGTTCGGGTCGAGGAAACAGCCCTTCTCCCTTGGCGACATGCCACCCCGCGCAGTCCAGAGCGTCCGCTTGGTCGAAACGGATGCCGTGCACGCTCCCTGGCCCGCCCAGGGCGTCCCAGAGCGCCTGCGCCTTTCCCGGCATGACAGGGGCGAGGTAGACAGCCTGACGGGCCAGCTGACGCATCAGGGAGGCCAGCACCGTTTCCAGTGCCGGGCGCTGCGTGGGGTCCTTGGCCAGCACCCATGGCTTGGCGTCCTGGATCGCCTGGTTCGCGCGCGCCACGGTGTTGAAGATGGCTTCGAGGGCCTCGTGGATCAGGTAGCCACGCGAGCCGTCCATAGCCCGGCGTGCCGCCTCGTAGTCCGCCCGATCGGCGACATCGCTGGCCGTCGGATCTCCAGCCGGCACGACGCCCTCACAGTACTTCTCGACCATTGCGATGGTTCGGCTTGCGAGGTTGCCGAGGCCGTTTGCCAGCTCGGCCGTATACACGGCCTCGAAGCGCTCCCAGGAGAACGACCCGTCGCCGTCGAACGGAATCTCGCGGAGGAGGAAGTAGCGGAAGGCGTCGGGCCCGAAGCGCTCGACCGCCTCACCCAGTTCAAGCTTTACACCGGCGCTCTTCGAAAAACGCTCGCCACCGAGCGTGACGAAGCCGTGCGCCCACACGCGCTCCGGCAACGGAAGCCCGGCGGCGAGTAGCATGGCCGGCCAGATCACCACGTGGAAGCGGGTGATGTCCTTGCCGATGACGTGCACACTGGCAGGCCACGTGGCGCCAGATCCCGGGAAGAACTGCGCGGACCAGTAGTTCGGCAAGGCGTCGAACCACACGTAGGTTGTCTGTCGCTCGCCCGTGGAGAGCGGCCGCGGGAAGGGGACGCCCCAGTCGAAGCGCGCCCGGCTGGCCGAGATGTCGTCCAGGCCCTCGTCGAGCAGCGCCAGGATCTCGTTGCGTCGCGAGGTTGGCTGGATGAACGCCGGGTGCTTCTGGATATGCGCCTTGAGCGCGTCGGCGTAGCGCGAGAGCCGGAAGAACCAGTTCCGCTCCGTCACCTCGTCCAGCGTGCGCGTCGGGTGCAGCGTGCAACGCCCATCCACGATATCCGCCGGTTGCTTGAAGCTCTCGCAGCCCACGCAGTAGAGCCCTGTGTACGACCGCTCGTAGAAGTCGTCGGGACTGGTGGCGAAGATGCGCTCCAGCAGCTGTGTGACCGCCGCGTGATGCTCGGGCGCGGACGTCCGCATGAACTGGTCGTGCGAGAGCGAGAGCCGCGCCCACATCGCTGCGAACTGCTCGGCGATGCGATCGACGAAGGCCCGGGGCTCGAGGCCTGCGTCTGCGGCCGTCCGGGCGACCTTCTGGCCGTGTTCGTCCATGCCGACCAAGAACCAGACGTCGTCGCCCGCCTGTCGGCGGAAGCGGCAGATGGCATCCGCGCCGATCTTCTCGAAGGCGTGACCGAGGTGCGGTGCGCCGTTCGCGTAGTCGATGGCGGTGGTGAGGTAGAAGCGGGCCATCGGCGAAAGTTACTGCGGCGGTGTGGCGCCGCCCGGCCCGCCGGACGGGCCGCTGCCAGGCTCTCCGTTGCCGCGCGGACCACGTCCGCGCCGACCCCCGCGGCGTCCGCGCCGCCGCCGTCGGCGGCGTTCGCCGTCGGACCCTGCGGGCGCGGCGCTGTCGGGCTCCGCGTTGTCGGGCTCCGCGCTGTCGGGCTCCGCGCTGTCGGGCTCCGCGCTGTCAGGCTCGGCCTGATCACGTTCGGCGCTGTCTGGGACGGCCCCGACGTGCTCCGCGGACCGCTTCGACGGACCAGAGCCGGGGTCACCTTCCCGGGGCGTCTTGTCGACTGAGATTCCGAGCGCGCGCGTCCTGCGGGCCTCCGCGAGTGCCTCGTCGTCAAGCTCGGCGGTCGCGCCGTCGTGCGACTCGGATTCGTGCTGGTCGTCTGCATCGTCCTCGCCGCCGCGTCCCAGCGTCACGAGCGTGCCCGCCATCGCGGCGGCCTCGTCGTCGGTCGGGACCACCCCCGGCGCGGTTTCCTTGCGCAGCTGCGCCAGCGGGATCGTCCGGTGTTCGCCCGCCACCGTGCGCAACGTCACCAGGTCACGGAAGATGTCGTTGCTGACGACCTTTTCCTCGCCGAGCGCGGTCTGGATGACTTTGCCTTCCTTGGGAAAGCGCTTGCGTTGCTGCACGTAGAATTCGTGCTCGTGGCGCAGGCAGCACATCAAGCGGCCGCAGGTGCCGGAGATCTGCGACGGATTGAGCGTGGAGAGGCGTTGGTCCTTGGCCGTGCTCGACTTCACGGGACGCAGCTCCGGCAGCCAGGACGCGGAGCAAAACTGCCGCCCACAGCGTCCGATGCCGTCGAGCCGCCGCGCCTCGTCACGCACGCCGATGTGCCACATGTGCACCCGCGTCGAGAATCGGCGCTCGAGGCGACGCACGAGCTCGCGGAAATCGACACGCTCCTCGGCCGTGAAGTAGACCGTCATCTTGCGGCGGTCCCACTGCCACTCGGTGTCGCTCACCTTGAGGTCGAGCTTCAGTTCGCGGGCGAACTCGATGGCTGCCTTGCGCACCGCGTGCTCGTCGGCGCGCAGGCGGATGCTGCGGTCGACTTCCTCGGGCTTGGCGAGGCGGACCACCTTGGGCAGTTCGCTCGGCGCAGCCTTGCCGTGCGTGGTGCCCACCTTTCGCGTCTCGGCCAACTCGCCGGTGCTGTAGATTCGCCCGAGGTCCTCGCCGCGGTCCACCTGCACGATGACAGCGGCCTTGGGCGACGGCGCGGTCTCCGCCTGGAACTGGTAGAAGACCCGCCGATTGCCCTTGAACTCGACTTCGACGAGGTGCGTCTGCGTCTCGACGGCTGGAGCGGTCACTCGCTGAAGGCACCCATCTTGAGGTACTTCTCGCGGCGACGGCGCACGAGCTTGTCGGGCTTCAGCCCACGCAGCTCATCGACGTTGCGCAGGATTGCCTCGCGCACGGCCTTGGCCGTCTCGGCGTGATTGACGTGCGCCCCGCCTGGCGGTTCAGGGATGATCTCGTCCACGATCTTGAGGTTCACGAGGTCGTCCGCCGTGATGCGCAGCGAGGCGGCCGCCTTCTCGCGCATCTCCGGGCTCTTGCCGTCCTTCCACAGGATGGCCGCGCAGCCCTCGACCGTGATCACCGAGTAGACGGAGTTCTCGAGCATCAGGATACGGTCGGCCACGCCCAACGCGAGTGCGCCGCCCGAGCCGCCCTCGCCGATCACCAGCGCGACGATCGGCACCTGGAGGTCGCTCATCTCATAGAGGTTGCGCGCGATGGCTTCCGACTGGCCGCGCTCCTCGGCGCCGAGTCCGGCCCAGGCCCCTGGTGTGTCGATCATCGTGATGATCGGCACGTGGAACTTCTCGGCCAGCTTCATCAGGCGCAGTGCCTTGCGATACCCCTCGGGATGCGGCATCCCGAAGTTGCGGTGCAGGTTCTCCTTGGTGTCGCGGCCTCGCTGGTGGCCGATGACCATGACTGTCTCGCCGTCGAGGCGGGCCCAGCCGCCGACGATGCTCGGATCGTCGCGGAAGGCGCGGTCGCCGTGCAGCTCGATGAAGTCGCTGAAGGCGAGGCGCAGATAGTCCAGCGTAAACGGCCGCTTGGCCGAGCGCGCGACCTGCACGCGCTGCAGCGGCGTGAGGTTCTGATAGATGCTACGCCGCATCTCGCCGAGCTTCTCCTGCAGCGGGGCGATCTGCTTGTCGACGTCGAGCTTCTGCTCCTCGGCGACGCGGCGGACCTCCTCGATCTGCTTCTCCAGCTCGGCCAGCGGCTTCTCGAATTCCAGTGCAGAGGTGCCCAAGTCAGCTCCCGCGTACGAGGCGCACGCGCTCGGGGCCGAGCAGGGAGCGGAGCTCCAGCAGGGCCGGACCGGCGGTGGACAGCTTGAGGGAGCTCGACCGCAGGCGGGCCGGGCTCCCATCGATACCCTTCCAACGTAGCTCCAACGGGGCGGAACCGGGATGGGCCTCGGCCACCGCCCGCACGTCGCGCATCACCTCGGCCGGCAGGCTGAACTCGGCGTCGAGGTCCAGCGAGACGGCGAACTGGCCCGTGGCGCGCAGTTCGGCCAGGCGCGTGATGCTTTCCACGATGAAGGTGGGGTTGTCGGCGCCCTGATCACGGCGCGAGTAGCCGCCCTTGATGAGCACCGGCACGTCGGTCTGCACGCGGTCGCCGATGGCGGCCCAGGCCTCGGGGAAGACCAGCAGTTCGGCGGAGCCGGCAAAGTCCTCGACCGTGAGCCGGGCGAACTCTGCGCCGGACTTCTTGGAGATCTGACGGCGCACGGCGGTGATCACGCCACCTAGGGCCATGGCCTCGGGGCTCCACTCGCCCAACTGCGCGACCGTGTGCGTTGCGAGCAGTTCACACTCGGCGCGGAACGGTTCGAGCGGGTGCCCCGAGATGTAGAAGCCGAGGATGGCCTTCTCGGCGGTGAGGCGCTCGCTCTCACTGAACTCCTTCACCGTCGGCAGCGTCGGTTGGAGTGGCGGCGCGTCGTCCTCGCTGCCGCCGAGGTCGCCGAACAGCGAGCCCTGTCCAGTCGCAATCTCCGCCTGCGCGAGCGATGCATGCTGCATGGCGCCGTCGAGCGCGGAGAGGAACTGCGCGCGGTGGCCGGGCAGGGAGTCGAGC
The DNA here is from genome assembly GCA_019637445.1 of Gemmatimonadaceae bacterium. Taxonomy (NCBI): domain Bacteria; kingdom Pseudomonadati; phylum Gemmatimonadota; class Gemmatimonadia; order Gemmatimonadales; family Gemmatimonadaceae; species Gemmatimonadaceae bacterium. Next base: position 2,113,893 of record JAHBVS010000001.1, read on the forward strand.
GCGCCGGCGTGGATCAGCGCTTCGAAGACGCGCTTGTTGCAGGTGCGCAGGTCGACGCGCTCGGTAAGGTCGTAGAGTGAGCTGAACGGCTTCTCGGTGCGCGCCGAGCTGATGCTCTCGGCGGCGCTGTGGCCAACGTTGCGGATGGCGCCGAGTCCGAAACGGATGCGCGTGTCGCCGACCACGGTGAACTTCCAGCCCGACTCGTTGACGTCTGGCGGGAGGATCTCGAGGCCGAGGTCGCGGGCCTCGTTGATGTACTTCACGACCGCGTCCGTGTCGCCGATGCTCGCGGAGAGCACCGCGGCCATGAACTCCGGCGCATAGTGCGCCTTGAGGTAGGCCGTGTGGTACGACAGGATCGAGTAGGCGACCGAGTGCGACTTGTTGAAGCCGTAGCGGCCGAAGGTCTCGATCTGGCCGGCGATGTCCTCGATGACCTTGGGTGGGAAGCCGTTGGCGACCGCCTTTTCCTGGAACTTGCCGAGCTCCTTGAGGATGAGCTCGACGTCCTTCTTGCCCACCGCCTTGCGCAGCACGTCAGCTTCGGCGAGCGAGATGCCCGCCAGCCGCTGCGCGATACGCATCACCTGCTCCTGGTAGGTGATGACGCCGTAGGTGGCGGAGAGGATCTCCTCGAGCTCGGGCAGCTGGTAGCTGACCGGTTCCTCGCCGCGCTTGCGGCGCTGGTAGACCTTGTGCATCCCGGCGTCGAGCGGGCCGGGGCGCATCAGCGCGTTGGAGGCGACGAGGTCGTCGAAGCGGTCGGCACGCATCGCGCGGACCATGTCGGTGGCCAACGGCGATTCGAACTGGAACACGCCGGCGGTGCGGCCCGCGCGCAGCATGCGGTAGGTAGCCTCGTCGTCCAGCGGCAGGGCGTCGAGGTCGATCTCCACGCCGCGGCGTTCCTTGATGGCGCGCACCGCGTCCGTGAGGATGGTCAGCGTGGTGAGGCCGAGGAAGTCCATCTTGAGCATCCCGGCCTTCTCGAGCGCGACCATGTCGTACTGGGTGACCACCACGCGCTCATCGCCGTCGCTGCCGGAGCCCTTGGACTCCTGCGTGCAGACGGGCACGTACTCATCGATCGGGCCAGGCGCGATGACGATGCCGGCCGCGTGCACGCCGGCGTGGCGCGAGAGGCCTTCGAGCGCAATTGCAAAGTCGAATAGTTGCTGGTGCCGTTCGTCCTGCTCGTAGAGCTTGCGGACCTCGGGCACTTTCTCGATGGCCTCGGCCACCGTGAGCGAGAAGTTCGGCTGGTTGGGGATCAGCTTGGCGATCGCGTCTGTTTCTGCCGGGGAGAACCCGAGGACGCGGCCCACGTCCTTGATGCAGGCGCGCGACTTGAGCGTCCCGAAGGTGATGATCTGGCCCACCGAGTCGCGCCCGTACTTGTTGCGCACGTACTCGATGACCTCCGCGCGGCGTTCCTCGCAGAAGTCGACGTCGATGTCGGGCATCGAGACGCGTTCCGGGTTCAGGAAGCGCTCGAACAGCAGGTCGAACTTGAGCGGGCAGACGTTCGTGATGCCGGTGGCGTAAGCGACCAGCGAGCCGGCCGCCGAGCCGCGTCCGGGGCCCACGGGGATGCCGCGGTCGCGGGCGGCCTTGATGAAGTCCGCCGTGATGAGGAAGTAGCCTGCGTAGCCCGTCTTGGTGATGACGCCGAGCTCGTAGTCGAGGCGCTCCTTCACCTCGGCCGGGAGCGGATCGCCGTAGCGCTGCTTGGCGCCCTCGGTGGAGATCTTCACCAGCAGGTCGTTCTCGCTCTTCACACCCTTGGGTAGCGGGAACGAGGGCACGTAGTACTTCTTGTCGAAGATGACGTTGACGTCGTCGCCGATCTTGAGCGTGTTCTCGAGAACCTCGGGGTGGCCCTTGAAGTGCGCCGCGATTTCGGGGGCGCTCTTGAAGTAGAGCCCGCGATCGTAGCGCATGCGGTCGGCATCGAGCCGGTCCTTCTTGAGCCCGATGCAGAGCAGCACGTCGTGCGACTCGTGGTCCTCGGCGCGCAGGAAGTGCGCGTCGTTGGTGGCGACCACGGGTAGGGAGAGGTCGCGGCTCAGCTTGAAGACGAGGTCGTTCAGCTTGCGCTGCTCGCCGGCCTCGTGGGCCTGCACCTCGAGATAGTAGCGGTCCTTGAAGACGTCGGCGTACCAGGCGGCGGCGGCCTTGGCCTCCTCGTAGCGGTCCTCGAGCAGGTGCTGCGCAACCTCGCCGGCCATGCAGGCCGAGGAGACGATGAGGCCCTCGTTGTACTTGGCGAGCAGCTCGCGGTCCACCCGCGGCTTTCCGTAGAAGCCTTCCGTGTAGCCCAGCGACGTGAGCTTCACGAGATTTCTGTAACCCTGCAGGTCCCGGGCGAGTAGGACGAGGTGGAAATAGTTCTTCTCGCCTTGTTGGGCGCGGGTCTTCTGCCGGCGGTCGCTGGGGGCGACGTAGGCCTCCATCCCGATGATGGGCTTCACGCCGGCCTTGCGGGCCTTTTCCTGGAACTCCCAGGCGGCGTGGATGTTGCCGTGGTCGGTGATGGCGAGGGCGGGCTGCTCGAACTCCTGGGCCCGCTTGATCAGGTCATCGATCCGGTTCGCGCCGTCGAGGAGCGAGTACTCGGAGTGGCAGTGCAGGTGGACGAAGGACACAGAAATAGGATAGCCGCGTCGGGGGCCTGACGCATCCGCTTGGGGCGTGAACTTGGGACTGGTTTCCTCTTGACAACGGCGACGGTTGGGTGGCGTAAGTGGCTGCGGCGACTCGGCTTGGGGCTGGGCACGCTGCTCGCGCTCGGGCTCGCGCTGCTCGCGGCGACCCCGCTGGGGCGCTATCTGGTCCGCGCCGGGTGGGAGGAGGGCAAGATCCTCGCGGCGCGCCGTCCGATCGCCGAGGTGGTGGCCGATCCGACGGTGAGCGCGGAACTGCGCGACAAGCTGGCCCTGGTGCTCGAGGCGCGCGCCTTCGCCGCGGATTCGCTGGGCTTCCCGGTGCGAGAGGCGTTCACGCAGTTCACGCAGTTGGAACGGGATACGCTGGTGTTGGTTCTGTCAGGCGCGCGACGCGACGCGCTGGTCCCAAAGCTCTGGCGCTATCCCCTCGTGGGGCGGTTGCCGTACAAGGGGTTCTTTCGGCGTGGCGATGCGTTGGACGCGCGGCAGGCGCTCGAGGACGAGGACTTCGACACCTACCTGCGTCCCGCGGCGGCCTTTTCGACGCTCGGTTGGTTCAACGATCCCCTGCTGTCCACGACGGCGCGCGCCGACTCCACGGACCTGGTGAACACCGTCATCCACGAAATCACACACAATCGGGTGTTCATCCCAGGCGACGCCACGTTCAACGAGAGCTTCGCAAACTTTGTCGGAGCGCGTGGGGCCGAGTGGTTCTTCCTGACTCGGGGCGACTCGGCAAACGCGCTGCGGGCAGCTGCTCGCTGGGCGGACGATCAGTTGCTCGCTGGCTTCTGGCAGCGGCTCTACCTGTCGATGGACTCGGCGTTCAAGGCCAACCCCGGCGATCCAGCGCGCGGTCGGCGCATGGCGATCCGCGACTCGATGTACACGGCGGCCCGGACGGCGCTGGTGACCGAGGTTGGGCCACGACTCCGGACCATCCCAGCGCAGTACGCAGCGCGTGTGCCGTTGGACAACGCCGCCTTGCTGGCGCGGCGGGTGTATCTGAGCGGCATCGAGGAATTCGAAGCCGCGCTTTCCTCCAGTGGCGGGCGCCTGCCGGCGGCGATCGCCGCGATTCTCACGACTCGCGAATGATGCATCGATCGGTTCGACTCCGCGTGGCCGTCCTCAGCGTGGTCGTCTGCGCCTCCTGCGCCCTCGCCCCGGGGCGCGGCGGCGGGCTCGGGGACGCGCGACTCTCCCTGCGCTGGGACCCCGTGCGCAGCGGCGAGCTTCCCGTCGGGACATCCGCGGTGCTCGGGGCGGATGCCACGATCCTCGGGCACGTGTATGCGCCGACCACCTACGCAGCGGACGCGCCCATCGGGATGCTCGTGTTGCTCCACGGCGCCGGTGGCCACTCCGCGAACATCCTCGAGGCCTTCGTCCCCTACGCCGAATCGTCGGGAATTCTGATCCTCGCCCCCGAGTCGCGCTTCCAGACCTGGGACGTGATCGCCACCGGTGCGTTCGGCCACGACATCGAGCGCATCTCCGAGGCGGTGGAGTACGTGTTGCGGCGCTCGCGGGTGGAGGGCAGTCGGACTTGGATTGCCGGGCACTCCGATGGTGCGACCTACGCCCTCTCGCTCGGGATCGCGAACGGCGACCGCTTCTCCAAGATTGCGGCGTTTGCGGCGGGATTCTTGGTTGCCCCGCAGCGCAGCGGTCGGCCAGAGGTCCTGCTGATGCACGGGACGCACGACCCAATCCTCCCGTACTCGAACGTGACGGATAAGATCATCCCGCAGCTGGAGACATGGGGATATCCGACGAGGCTGATCACGCACACGGGTGGCCACCTGATTCCCGCGGCGATGGCTGACTCCGCGTTCGCCTGGCTTGTGCCGCCAGCGGAGGCCGGATTACTGCGTGCCCGGACCGAAGCGGTTTCGGAGCAAGGCCCGGACGTCCACCTCGACGGCGGGGGGCGGGGCGTCGGAGGCGTTGGACCCCGCCGTGTCGATCTCATTCCGCAATACGACCTTCTGGAAGGCCCTGCGGACCCCGCGGTCCAAGAAGCGTGACACCTGATCAAGCGAGTAGTCCGCGCCGCGCCGCGTGTCGTAGACATTGAGCGGATAGCTCACGGCCAAGTGGTTCCGCGCCCGGGTCATCGCGACGTACATCAGGCGGCGCTCCTCCTCGATCTCCTCGTCGGAGCCCAGCGCGCGCGACATCGGGAACCAGCCGTCCACGGCCCAGATGACGAACACGGCGTCCCACTCGCGGCCCTTGGCGCTGTGTGCGGTGGAGAGGATGAGCGTGTCGTCCTCCGTGTCTCCGCCGAAGCCCAAGTCGCTGGTGGCGCTGGGCGGCTCGAGAGCGAGCGCTGAGAGGAAGCTGCCGCGGTCGGGGTAGCCGCCGGCGATGGTCTGGAGCTGGTCGAGGTCACTGAGGCGCGGATCCACGCGGTCGTAGCGCTCGCGCAGGATGTCGTCGTACAGCGCGCGGACGCGGGCGATCTCGCGGCCGACGCGACCCTCGTCGCCGCCGGACTGCGTGCGGAGGTCGGCGAGCAGCCGCACCAGCGCGGCGTGCGCCTCGCGGGCGCGGGGCGGGGGTGTGAAGCGCCCGAAGGACTCGTGCGACCACGCGAGGTCGGCCATCGACTGCACCGCGTTCCGCGCCGTGACCTCGCCGATGCCGGGCATCAACAGCAGCAGACGGTACCAACTCACCTCGTCGCGTGGATTCTCCAGCACGCGCAGGAAGGCCAGCACATCCTTCACGTGCGCCGCCTCGAGGAACTTGAGCCCGCCCCACTTGTCGAAGGGGATGTTGCGCGCGGTGAGTTCGATCTCGAGGTCCGCGCTCATGTAGCCCGCACGGAAGAGCACGGCCATTTCACGCAGGGGGATGCCCTCCTCGTGCAGTTCGAGGATGCGGTCCACGACGAACCGCGTCTGCTGCGACTCGTCCTGCGCCGTCACCAGCCAAGGCTTCTCACCGCCCGTGCGCTTGGTGAACAGTTCCTTGCTGTAGCGCTCCTCGGCGCGGGAGATCAGCAGGTTTGTCGCGTCGAGGATGGGCTGCGTGGAGCGGTAGTTCTCCTCCAGCGTTACCACCGACGCGCCGGGATAGTCGCGCGGGAAGTCGAGGATGTTGCGGATGGTCGCACCGCGGAAGGCATAGATGCTCTGTGCGTCGTCGCCGACCACGGTGAGGTTGCGGTGCACGCGGCACATCCCCTTGAGGATGCGGGCCTGCAGCACGTTGGTGTCCTGGTACTCATCCACCAGGATGTGGTCGTAGAGCGCGGCCACGCGGTCCGCCACGGCTGGCACGTGCTCGAGCAGCATCGCCCAGTACAGCAGCAGATCGTCATAGTCGACGAGGTCGCGCTGTTGCTTCCGCTGTGTGTAGTCCGCGAACACCTTCGCGACCTCGTCCTCGAACTCGATGAAGCGCGGATACTCCTCGCGGAGGATCGCGCCCACCGGGATGTCCGTGTTCACGTGCCGCGAGTACACGTGGTGCAGCGTCTCCTTCTTGGGGAAGCGCTTGGTCTTGTCGCCGAGCCCGAGTGCCGTACGCGAGAGGCCCATCAGGTCCTCGGCGTCGGACTGGTCGAGGATCGTGAAGTCGCCCGGCAGGCCGGCCTCGGGGCCGAAGCGGCGGAGCAGACGATGGGCCGTGCCGTGGAAGGTGCCGCCGTGCACGCCGCGGCTTGTGTTGCCGACCAGGCGCTCGGCGCGGGCCAGCATCTCCTGCGCGGCGCGGCGCGTGAAGGTCAGCAGGAGGATGCGCTGGGGCGGGACGCCCCGCTCGATGAGATGCGCGACGCGATAGACCAGTGTGCGGGTCTTGCCCGTGCCAGCGCCCGCTACGATGAGCAGCGGCCCGTCTGGGTGCGTGGCCGCCTGGTGCTGCGCGTCGTTGAGCTCACCGGCGAAGTCCACCGTACGGCGTGGCTCGACGGTTCGCTCACGGGGCGGGTAGGCGCGGGGGTCGCCGGACATCGGACCCTGAATATATCCCGAAGCTGTGGCTAGGCGACACCAAGCGCCCGCCGACGAAATCATGGCGTTCCCGCCTGAACTTCAAGGGACCTGCCGTCGTGCCAGCCGAGCGCCTACAGCGTCGGCGCAGCCTCCGCACGCGGCCTGCGCTCGAACACCGCCGAGAACGCGCTGACGGTTGCCTCGCGAACATCGTCCAACAGTGTCGGCGAAGGCGCCATGCAAAGCCCGCTCTCTCTCAGCTCCAGCATCTCGCGCTGCACCGACGTCATGTCGACTCCCGGCAACCCGCAGGGCACCATCAGGTCGAAGTAGCTGAGGTCCGTGGTGACGTTGAGCGCAAACCCGTGCCAGGTCACCCACTGCCGCGCGTGTACGCCGATGCTCGCCAGCTTCCGCGCGGGCCGCACCACCGTTCCGGCGTCGTCGAGCGCCGGTCGCGTCCAGATGCCCGTCTTCCCCGACACGCGCTCCGCGACAACGCCAAACGGCGCCACCGCGCGGATCATGACTTCCTCGAGTTGCCGCAGATACCAATGTAGGTCCTGCCTGTGCTCCGCGAGGTCCACGATCGGATAACCCACGATCTGTCCGGGCCCGTGGAAGGTGACATCCCCGCCACGCTCCACCTCGAACAGCTCGACGCCTCGTTGCGTGAGCAACTCGGGCGTGAACAGCAGGTTCTCCTGCTTGGTCGAGCGGCCCAGGGTCACCACCGGTGGATGCTCGACCAGTAGCAGCACGTCCTGCGTGACCTCCTTGGAGATCCGCTTCGCCGCCAACTCGCGCTGAAACGCCAAGGCCTCCGCATAGCTGCGGAGGCCAAGGTCGTGAACGAGAAACTCCGTCACTGCACGTTGATGCGCGCGCTCACGCGTGCAGCATCTTCCCCATCGAGTCGAGCACTGCCTCGGCGATGGCTTCGCTCAAGGTCGGGTGCGCGTGGATAGCGAGGTCGATCTCCTCCACCGTGTACTCGTTCTCGCGGGCCACGGCGAACTCGTGGATCATCTCGGTGGCGTGCGCTCCACAGATGTGCGCGCCGAGGATCTCGCCGTACTTCTCGTCGCGGATGACCTTCACGAAGCCTTCGGTCTCGCCGCTGGTGCGGGCGCGGCCGTTCGCCGAGAAGGGGAACTTGCCGACCTTGTACTTGAGCCCCTTCTCCTTGCACTGCGCCTCGGTGAGGCCGATGCTCGCGACCTCGGGGTGGCAGTACGTGGCGTTGGGGATGTTGCCGTAGTTGACGGGGTGATGCTTGTGGCCACCGAGGATGTCGGCCACCACGTGGCCCTCGCGCGAGCCCTTGTGGGCCAGCATCGGCGGGCCGGCAACATCGCCGATCGCGTACACGCCCTTGGCGCTGGTCTCGAACTTGTCGTTGATCTTGATGAAGCCGCGCTCGGTGGTCTGCACGCCGGCTTCCTTGAGGCCGATGTTCTCGATGTTCGGCGCGCGGCCGGCGGCAACCAGCACGAGGTCGAAGGTCATGTCCTTCTTCTCGCCGCCCACCTCGACGGGGATGGTGACGTTCTTCTTGCCCTTCTTTACGGTGCCGAGCTTGGCGCCCGTGATGACCTCGATCCCGCGCTTCTTGAACGCCTTGGTGAGTTCCACCGAGCAGTCCTCGTCCTCGACGGGCAGGATGCGCGGCATCACCTCGAGCAGCGTGACCTTGGAGCCGAAGGCGTTGAACACGTCGGCGAACTCGCAGCCCACGGCGCCGGCGCCGATCACGGCGATGGTTTCGGGGGCCTTCTCCAGCGTCAGCGCCTCGTCGGACGAGAGCACCAGCTGCTTGTCGAGGTCGAGGCCAATCTGCGGCAGGCCCTTCACGCGGCTGCCGGTGGCGATCACGACACCCTTGGTTGCGGTGTGCGTCTCGGTCTTGCCATCCGCGCCGGTGACCTTCACCGACTTGTTCGGGCCCAGCGTACCCGTGCCCTTGAGCCAAGTGATCTTGTTCTTCTTGAAGAGGAACTCGACGCCCTTGGAGTTCTGGGCTGACACGCCGCGGGAGCGCTTCATCGCCACGCCGTAGTCGAGCGTGACCTTCTCGGCGGTGACGCCGAACTCCTTGCCCTTGGCGACCTTGGTCGCGATGCTGGCGGCTTCGAGCAGCGCCTTGGCGGGGATGCAGCCCCAGAGCACGCAGGTGCCGCCGAGCCCTTCGCGCTCGACGACGGCAACGGACTGGCCAAGCTGGGCGGAGCGGAGGGCGCCGACGTATCCCGCCGGGCCGCCTCCTAGGTAGATCACATCAAAGTTCGCCATGGTTCATAAGAGTTTGAGGACGGAGGACGAAGGACGAAGGAGAAGAACGCACGGAGTGTTCCGTCCTTAGTCCTTCGTCTTTCGTCAGCAGGTCAAAACACCAGCAACAGCGGATTCTCGATCAGTCGGCGCAGCGTCTGCAGGAACTTGGCGCCCACCGCACCGTCAATCACGCGATGGTCGCAGCTCATCGTGACGCGGAGCTTCTTCCTCACCTCGAAGCTGCCGTCGGGGGCGACAATCACCTTGTCCTCGATGGCACCGATGGCAAGGATGCCGACCTCGGGCGGGTTGATGATCGCCGTGAACTGGTCGATCTGCATCATGCCGAGGTTGGAGACGGAGAAGGTCGAGCCCGTGAACTCCTCGGGCTTGAGCTTCCGCTCGCGGGCCTTCTTCGCCAGCACCTTGGCCTCGGCGCTAATCTCCGACATCCGCTTCTGCTCGGCGTTGAAGATCACCGGGACGATCAGGCCGTCATCGGTCGCGACGGCCATGCCGAGGTGCACGGTGTTGAAGTAGCGGATCTTGTCGCCGAGCCAGTGGGCGTTGACCTCGGGATGCTGCATCAGCGCCGTGGCCGTCGCCTTCAATACGATGTCGTTGAAGCTGAACTTGAACGCGTCGCCGAGTTCGGCGGCGGCGGCGCGCATCTCGGCGGCGCGGGAGAGGTCGAACTCGGCCGTGAGATAGAACGTCGGGATCGGGCCGATGGACTCGCTGAGGCGCCGCGCGATCGTCTTTCGGATCTGGGTGAGCGGTTCGTCCTGGAACTCGGCGCCGTCGACGGCGATGCGGCGGGCGCCGCTCGGGGCCGCGGCACCGGACGCCGCTGGAGCCGCCTTCGCGCCACCGCCGGCCATCGCGGCCTCGATGTCGCGCTTGATGATGCGGCCGCCGGGACCGGAACCCTGGATGGCGTTGATGTCGAGGCCTTGGTCGCCGGCCATGCGGCGGGCGAGCGGGGAGGCCGTCACGCGGCCGCCCGAGGAAACCGCGGCCGCGGCAGGTGCCGCGGGAGACGACGAAGCTGACGGCGCCGAGGCCGGAGCCGCGGCGGGCGCAGCCTCGGCGGCCTTGGGTGCAGCGGCTGGTGCGGCACTGGCGCCACCGCCCGCGCCCTTCAGCACGTCGCTGATGTCCTCGTCCTTCCCGGCGATCACACCGACCAGCGTGCCGACGGCAGCGGTGATGCCTTCCTCGATCAGCCGCTTGCGGAGGATGCCCTCGCCGCGCGCGACGAGTTCCATCACCGCCTTGTCGGTCTCCACCTCGGCCAGCACATCGCCGTTCTTCACGGCGTCGCCCTCGGCCTTGTTCCACTTCACCAGGCGCCCCTCCTCCATCGTGGGGCTGAGGGCCTCCATAAAGACCTTAGTCGACATACATCACCTTCTTGACCGCCGCGATTGTCTTCGCGAGGTCGGGCTTGGCGGCCTTCTCGAGGCCCTTGGCGTAGGGCATCGGCACGTCGGCCTGGTGGACACGGACCACAGGGTGGTCGAGGTCGTCGAAGCACTCGCGCTGGATGTAATCGACCACCTGCGCGCCGATGCCGGCCAGCTCCCAGCCTTCCTCGAGCACGACGGCACGGTTGGTCTTGCGCACCGAGGCGTAGATGGCCTCGGTGTCCATCGGGCGGACGGTGCGGAGGTCGACGACATCGATCTTGATGCCTTCCTTGGCGAGCTCGTCGGCGGCCTTCATGGCCACCAGCACCATCTTGCCGTTGGTGATGATCGAGCAGTCATCGCCCTCGGCCTTGAGCTCGGCCTTGCCGATGGGGACGATGTAGTCCGTCTCCGGCACCTCGCCCTTGGTGTTGTAGAGCATCTCGCCCTCCAGCACGATGACCGGGTTGTCGTCGCGGATGGCGGCCTTGAGCAGGCCCTTGGCGTCGTACGGCGTGCCGGGCGTCACGACCTTCACGCCGGGAATGTGCGCGAGCCAGGACTCGAAGGCCTGCGAGTGCTGCGCGGAGAGCTGCAGCGCGGCGCCGTTGGGGCCGCGGAAGACCATCGGGATCGGATACTGGCCGCCGGACATGTAGAGCATCTTGGCGGCGGCGTTGATCACCTGGTCCAGCGCCAGCACGGCGAAGTTCCAGGTCATGAACTCGATGATGGGGCGCAGGCCGACCATCGCCGCGCCGACACCGACGCCGGCGAAGCCGAGTTCGGTGATGGGCGTGTCCACGACGCGCATCTCGCCGAACTCCTCGAGCAGGCCCTTGGAGACCTTGTAGGCGCCATTGTAGCGGGCGACTTCCTCGCCCATCAGGAAGACGCGGTCGTCGCGCGCCATTTCCTCGCGCAGGGCCTGGTTGAGCGCCTCGCGATACGTGATGATGGCCATCGCTCAGCTCTCCGTGGTGACGAGGATGTCTTCGAAGAGCGATTCGAGCGGCGGCTCGGGCGATGCGTCGGCGAAGTCCCAGGAGTCCTGCACCGTGGCCTTGATCTCCTCTTCCATCGCGGCGAAGTCGTCGTCGCTCAGGTCGCCGGCGTCGATCATGCGGGCCTTGAGGAGGTTGATGGGGTCGCGCTTGAGGTACTCGTCGAGCTCGTCCTTGGTGCGATAGGTGCCGGAGACGGCGTCGGACATCGAGTGGCCCATGTAGCGATAGGTGCGCACCTCGAGCAGGCAGGGCTTGCCTTCCTTACGGGCGTGTTCGAGGGCGCGGGCCGTGGCCTCGCGCACCTTCATCACGTCCTGGCCGTCCACGTGCTCGGAGTACATCCCGTCGTACGAATCGGCGCGGCGCGAAAGGTCCTTGATGGCGGCGGCGCGCTCGACTGCGGTGCCCATGCCGTACTTGTTGTTCTCGATGACGAACAGGCAGGGCAGCTTCCACAGGGCGGCCATGTTCAAGGCCTCGTGGAAGGCACCGGTGTTCACCACCGACTCACCCATGAAGCAGACGATGACCTGGTCGCCACCACGGTACTTGATGGCGAAGCCGACACCGGCCGCGAGCGGCACGTGCCCGCCGACGATGCCGTGTCCACCGAGGAAGTTCACGTTGCGGTCGAAGAGGTGCATCGAGCCGCCCTTGCCCTTGGAGCAGCCGTCCACGCGGCCGAAGAGCTCGGCCATCACGGAGCGCGGCGTCATCCCGCGGGCGATGGCCTGGCCGTGGTCACGGTAGGTCGTGATCACGTAGTCGTCCTCGCGCAGCATCGAGATGATGCCGGTGGAGACGGCTTCCTGGCCGATGTAGAGGTGGCAGAAGCCTCCGATCTTACCGAGGGCGTAGGCCTCGCCGACCTTCTCCTCGAAGCGGCGCTGGAGGAGCATGCCGTGGAGGAGTTCTCTCAGGAGTTCGGGGCTCTCGTTGGACTTGGAGTCCTGTTTCTTCTTGGCGGCCATTCTTGGGATGCGGAAGGCGGGAGTTGAACGGCGATGCGGGTTGGAACTGCGCAGAGGGAAGCGGGAACGGAATGCGGGATGATGCGGGGCTCGGGGCTTGATGCGGGGCTTGATGCGGGGCTTGATGCGGGGCTTGATGCGGGGCTTGATGCGGGACTTGATGCGGGGCTCGGGACTTGATGCGGGGCTTGATGCGGGGCTTGATGCGGGGCTTGATGCGGGAAGGCGAGGCCGCACGGCCTCGCCCCCTTCATCCTCCGTCCTTCATCTGCCCGTCAGCTCCGCAGCCTGGACCTGCTCCCAAGCATGGTACGACGACCGCACCAGTGGCCCTGACTCCACGTGCCTGAAGCCCATCTTCTTGCCTTGCTCGCGGAACATCGCGAACTCGGCGGGCGTCACGTAGCGGTCAAGCGGGATGTGGTCGTTGGACGGACGGAGGTACTGGCCCAGCGTGAGGATGTCGACGTCCACCGTGCGCAGCTCGCGCATGGTGTCGAGGACCTCTTCGTTGGTCTCGCCCATCCCTAGGATGATGCCGGTCTTGGTGGGGATGTCGGGGGCGATGCGCTTGGCGGTGCGGAAGATCTCCAGCACGCGCTGATAGCGGCCGCCGGGGCGCGCCTTCTTATAGAGGCGCGGGACGGTCTCGGTGTTGTGGTTGTAGATCTCAGGCCGAGCCTCGAGCACCGAGCGGATCGAGTCCTCGTTGCCTTGGAAGTCGGGGACCAGCACCTCGACGGAGCAGCCCGGCACGGACTCGTGCACCTGGCGGATGGTCTCGGCGAAGGCCCAGGCGCCAAAGTCTGGGAGGTCGTCTCGGTCCACGGAGGTGATGACCAGATGCTGCAGGTTCATCGCCTTGGCGGCCTCGGCCACGCGGCTGGGCTCGGCGGGGTCGAACTTGGGCGGTCGGCCGTGGGCGACGGCGCAGTAGGCGCAGTTCCGGGTGCAGACGTCGCCGAGGATCATGAAGGTGGCGGTGCCGTGTTCCCAGCACTCGCCGACGTTGGGGCAGTGGGCTTCCTCGCAGACCGTGTGGAGGTCGAGGTCGCGCATCAGCTGCTTGAGGCGGAGATAGTTCGTGCCGCCCGGGGCTTTGACCTTGAGCCACTCCGGCTTGCGATGCGGGAGTTGCTGGGCTTGGTGTCGGCCGAGGATCTGGTAGAGGTGCTCTGCCATATGGGACTACGATAGTGGATGCGGGGGGGTTCGGCCATTTCGCGTAACCTTCATTATTTACTATTGAAGGTTAATGAGGTTGCGGGGTTGGGTTGCGGGATGCGAACGGCGATGCGGGTTGGAACTGCGCAGAGGGAAGCGGGAACGGGATTCGGGATGATGCGGGGTGAGGGATTTGATGCGGGGGACGGATGCGGGGGACGGATGCGGGGGACGGATGCGGGGAGCGGACGCGGAAGACGGATGCGGGAGGGGTGCTGAAACCGGGCCGCCAGGATCTTCGTAGATTGGGCAGACCCCAACTCGGGACGCACCTATGCTTCGCACCATCTTCACCCTTGGCATCATCGCCCTCGTCGGCCTCTTTGCGCTGAAGCTTGTCTTCGGCATCCTCGGCGGGCTGTTCGGGATCTTCTTCGCGCTCCTCGGGATGGCGATTCCGGTGCTCGTGATCGGTGCCCTCATCTACGTGGTCATGCTGATCTTTGCGCCTGACACGGCGAAGGGGATGCGCGAGAAGTTCGGCGGGTCGGAGTCGTGAAGCGCTAGGGCTGCTCTGCGGCCCTCCGACGCTACAGCGAAGGGCGCGGCGACCAATCGGTCGCCGCGCCCTTTCTGCTTTTCTCGCGAGTGGTCCCGTCAGGTGGGCGGATCTTCCTCAGGGACGGCAGTCGCCGTATCTGCCTGCAGGCGATACGAGCGCAGGTACAGGTTCAGCGAGCCGAACGGCAGGCGCGACTTCATCTGCAGCATCATGCGCGTGCTGTCGTCGGCCAGCCAGATCTCGGCCTGACCGCCCTCGCCGAAGATGCCCGTGGTCTTGATGATGGGCTGGATCACGATGGCTGGGAACTCGCCGGCGGGCACCTTCACGGTCTCGCGGCGCAGGACGCGGATGATCACCGGGTTTCGGTCGGGCCGAAAATATCGGTTGAACGTGTAGGTGTTGCCGACTTCGAGGGGGACCGTCCGGATGAAGAACAGGAAGGACCCATCGTCGAGCGGGTTCGGCACGGACGGGCGCTCGTTGCCGTTGCGCGATGTCTCGCGGTACACGGCCCGTTCCGGGAATATCTCGAAGCTCCGCTCGCGGTCGCGGGAGCCCTGCTGCAGGTCCTGCTCGTAGCGCAGGGAATTCAACGTCACGACGTCCATCCAACTTTCGTAGACGTCGTTGACCTTGTAGAAGAACGTGCCGCCACTGACGCTGAAGCGCACGTGCCAGGCTTCGCGGCCGCGCACCTCCTCCTTCCCCACGACGCGCATCCGGCCCGTGCCGACCTTGATGGCACCGAACCGCACATCATAGGTGAGCGCCTCGCCGACGTTGAACGGGACTCGTGCGGCGGTCGCGGTTGGCGACGCGGCGCCGACTGGGGATCCGCGGTTTGTCTGCGCACGCATGTCCCCCACGGCGAGGGCGCCGAGGGCGAGGGCCAGCGTGGCACCTCGCAGTGTCGACATTAGGCGGGCCGTGTCCGTGCCGGCGGGGCGGGACGGGGCTCGAGCGGCTGCTTGCGGACTGCCCACGCGGCCTTCGCCAGCGCCCAGGCCTGGGGCCAGGCCTCGAGCCGGCGCGATGCGCGAGGACGGAGATCAAAGCGCGGCGTCACCTGCACCGACTCGATGCGCCGCGCGTGCGGGAAGGTCGTGCGCAGCATCTCGAGGTTTGCCTGCAGCGTGGACTCCGCCCGCACGGGGCTGCGCTCCATCGAGCGGAGCACGTCGCGCACGACGGTGATGCGCATCAGGCGATAGCCACTCCAGGGATCGCTGGCGCCAGGCACCGTGACGGCGTTCCGCAGCATCCAGACGCGTGGCAGCCACGAGAGGTAGCGGCGCAGGCGGCGCTCGGCCTCGGGTGCGTCGGCGGGCAGCGTCTGCTCGCCGACGACGACATCGGCGCCTCCCTCGAAGCGCTTCACCAGGTCCGGAATGTGCTCAGGGCGGTCGCTGAAGTCGCCCTGCATCACGATGACGGCATCGCGCCGCGGATAGTTCGTACGTTTCGAGGCCTCTCGAAGCAACGCCTCGACGCCGCGCGCATAGCCCACGCGTTCCTGGCCACCGATCAGCGTCAGCGGTAGGGCCCGCTCGTACGGCTGCAGCACCTCGCGCGTGCTGTCCGACGAGGCATCGTCGTAGACCAGCACCTCGTACTCGCGCGGGTACTCCTGGAACACCTTGCGGATGCGCCAGAGCAGCAGGCCGATGGTCTCGGCCTCATTGTGGGTCGGAATGCAGACGTACAGCACGGTCCTAAAGGTATGAGGGGGTCGTTGGGCGTACTACCCGCCGATAGAGCCATCCGGAGCGCCCAGGAGTTCCCGGTACAGGGCCCAGGTGCGCTCCACCATTACGGAGTCGCTGAACTGCCGGGCGCGCTGCGGCCCGGCCTCGGCGAGGCGTCGTCGCAAGGACTCATCGTCCACGATTCGCGCAACGGCAGCGGCAAAGCCGCCGGTATCACCGGGAGCGGCGAGCAGGCCCGTCCCGCCGTCAACCACGATTTCGCCGACGCCTCCCGTGGCAAACGCCACGGCCGGCACCCGCAGTGCCATTCCCTCCACCAGCGCCGTGCCGAGGCCCTCCGCGCCACCGGGATGGAGCAGCAGGTCGAGTCCGGCGAGCGCCGCCGGAACATCGTGGACAAATCCCGCGCGATACGCGGGGATGCCGGCAAGCTCCGTTCGGCCGGTGGCAGGGCCGCCCAGCACGACGAGCGCGGCGCGCTGGCGCAGCGCGGGCGCGCAGGCCGCGCAGAGTTGCTCGAGGCTCCGCTCGTGGTGCCCGTCCGTCAGCGGTCCGACAATGCCGGCGACGAGGCGACCCTGCGCCCAGCCCGCCTCGGATCGCCAGTCGCGTGGCGCCTCGACGTCGGGCAATGCCACGCCGGGATGGACGAGAACGATGCGATTGTCGGCGACGCCGCCGTCCCGCAGCGCGCCGCGCACGGCCTCGGTGATGGCGATGAAGCGCGCGACGCGCTGGCCGTGACGCAAGCGGCCGCGCGGCGGCGTTGCCATCCGCCGGGTCACCACGAGCGGCGCGGGGTCGCGCCGGGCCGCCAACGCGGCCAGCAGCAGGGCGTGGCTGCGGGGATCGTGGGCGTGCACGAGCGCCGGATGCCAGGTCGAAATGAGCCGTCGCAGGCCGCGCACGGCGAGCGGGTCGAACCCGGCGCGCATCGCACGGACGGCGGTTGCAACTCCCGCGCGCTTGCACTCGTCAAGCAAACGGGAGCGGGGCGGCACGCAGACCAGCGGTTCGATGCCCCGCGCCCGCAAGCCGTGGGCGAGCAGCAGCAACTGGCGTTGCGCACCGCGCCAGGTCGTGCCCGCGTCCACGAGCAGGATGCGGGGCGAAGCGGCGGCAACACGCGTCGTCACGGCTGTCGGCTGGTAGGCACGTGGTGTATGATAGCGCAACTCGACGGAGGGAACGCCGCATGATCGTTGCCGATGTCCGCTCCCGGCTCACGCGCGATGACGTCGCGTTGGTTCTCTCGCTGATTGCGCAGCACGGCAGCGAGGCGCGCGATCGCAGCGAGGACACCCTGCGCCAGCAAGGGCTCGATGCCCTGCTCGACGATCCGGCGCTCCTCCCGGCCCTCGTCGAGACGCCTCGCGGCGGTCGGGCCTCGCTGCCGCTGTTCGCGTACGTGCTCGTTCGACACGCCCTCCTGCAGGTCGGCGAGCAGGACCGCGTACTGGCCGACTATGCCGCGAGCATCGTGCTGCATTTCGGGCTGCGCGGGCGGGCGCAGCGGATCCACGATGCCGATGATGCGACCTACGACACGCTGGCGGCGCTGCTGCAGGATGCGGAGCGTTCCGAGCCACGGCGCGCCTTCCTCGTCCGGGCACACCTTGGCAACTACGCCCTGTGGATGAGCGGGATGTTTCCCGACCACATCGCGCAACGGGAGCATCGGCGCGGTGGGCCGAACCTCGGATACTTCGAGGAAATGGGGCGCCGCGGGTTTCGGATGGCTGCCGAGCACCGCCTGGCCACTGAGCACGGCGTCGCCACGCTCTTCGCGCTCGCCGCCGCCCGATTCCCGCAGTTGCGCATCGCCCTCAACCGCATCAGCGATGCGTTACTGTTCCCGAGGAACCACTCCCCGGAGCGACTGATGCGGCAGGTGCAGGACGAGGCGCGCTGGCGGCGCGCCGGCTGATGTTCGAGCAGCTCAAGGCAACCATCGCCGACCTGCTTGGCGGGCGCGTGGCGCCGGCCGACCGGCGGACCGTGATTGGCGAGATGAAGCGCGCGCTGGCCGTGGCCAAGCTTGGCGTGGAGGACCTGCAGGCCAGCGCTGAGGTGACGCGCCAGCGCTTGGCCGAGGAGCGCGAAAAGCTGGCGACGGCATCGCGACGTCGCGGTCTTGCCGAAGGCATCAACGACGCGGAGACGGCAGAGCTGGCGGGCAAGTATGAGGCGCAACACCAGGAGCGCATCGCCGTGTTGGAGCGAAAGCTCGACGTGCAGCAGGCCGAGGCAGGACTGGCCGAGCGCGACTACGACGAGATGCTGAAGCAGCTCAAGCAGGCGAGCCTTGGGGCGGGCTCAGCGTTGGACGCGAGGAATCGCCCGCTGACGGATGCGGACCTGGGACTGCCGGACGATGCGCCGTTGCGCAGCGAGCTGGATGGGCTGGCGCGCTCCCAGAGACGCCAAGAGCGCGACGTCGCTGCGGACGCCGCGCTCGAGGCGCTGAAGAAGAAGCTGGGGCGCGAGTAGCGCCTAACTCACATTCGCCATCATCCGGCGGATTGGCACAATCATCAGGCCGAGGATGAGCGTCGCGACCGCCAGCGCCACCGTGGTCCCGGTAAACACCGCCGGCGTCTGCTCCAGCTTCGACGGATCCACGTGTCCGCCGACGAGGCCGGCGACGAGATTGCCCACCGAGGAGGCGAGGAACCAGATGCCCATCATCTGGCCGACGTACTTGCGGGGCGAGAGCTTGGTCATCGAGCTGAGGCCCACGGGACTCAGGCAGAGCTCGCCGATGGTCTGGAACAGGTAGGAGGCGATGAGCCACATCGGTGAGACCAGCACCGTGCCGCCGCTGGCGACGACCTTGTTGGCCGCCACGATCATCAGCGCAAAGCCGAGACCGGCGAACGCCAGCCCGAGCGCGAACTTGGCGGGGCTCGACAACTCCATGTCGCGCTTCGCCATCCAGACCCAGACGGCGGCAAACACCGGCGCCAGCAGGATGATGAACGCGGAGTTCACCGACTGGAACCAGGTGGCGGGCATCTCCCAGCCTAGGATGTTGCGGTCGGTGAAGTCGTTGGCGAACAGGTTGAGCGAGGTCGGCGCCTGCTCAAAGGCGGCCCAGAAGATGGCCGCGAACACGAAGAGCACGAAGATCACCGCGACACGCTTCTTCTCGTCCGCCGTGAGTCCGCCGGCGAGGAAGATGTAGCCGAAGAACACCACGGCGATGCCGACCAGCACGAAGGTCATGTACTGGCCGAGGACCATCGCATCGATGGTCAGGAGCCCCGTGGCACCGGCCACGAACACGGCGACGAGCAGGGCGAGTCCGCCATAGGTCCAGGTCTTCACGGACTGCTCTCGCTTGGCCTGCACCGCCGGATCGGGATCCCGCACGATGTCGTGACCGATGGGGCCCAGCGTCGGCTTGGCGCGCATCCAGAACCAGAGGAGGCCGAAGGCCATGCCGACGCCTGCGGCACCGAAGCCCCAATGCCAGCCAACACGCTCGCCGAGGAAGCCGGTCACGAGTTGGCCGAGAAAGGCACCCGTATTGATGCCCATATAGAAGATCGAGAAACCGGCGTCGCGGCGCGCGCCGCCCTCGGGATACAGGTCGCCGACGATGGCCGAGATGTTCGGCTTGAGCAGGCCCGTGCCGAGCACGATGAGCACGAGGCCGAGGAAGAAGAAGACCTTTCCGGCGCCTGCGCCGGCGAAGCCGGAGAGTCCGATGCTCGTGTGTCCGGCCGTGATGAGTAGCGCGCCGATGAAGATGGCGCGCCGCAGGCCGAGCAAGCGATCGGCGATCCAGCCACCGGGCAGCGAGGCGAGGTACACGCTGGCGGCGTAGATGCCGGTGATTGCGCTGGCCTGCGTTCGCTCGAAGCCGAAACCGCCCTCATTGAGTGCGGCAGCCATGAAGAGGATCAGCAGGGGGCGCAATCCATAGTAGGAGAAGCGCTCCCACATCTCGGTCATGAACAGCGTGGAGAGGCCGCGGGGGTGGCCGAAGAAACTCTTGTCCTGTACGAAGGGCGCGAGTTCTGGCGTCACGGCCGCTGGCGCGGCGGTCTGGGCGCTGGGAGTCATGGGGTCCGGGGGAGGGATTCGGGTCGGCGCCACATCAGGCGATCTGGCGCCAGACGAACACGGGAAGCTGGCACGGCACTGGCCCTGACGGAAGACGTGGCAAACATCCGGCCCCTGTCGTGCGTTGACGCTATGTTTGCCGCTGTACCCCGTCGCCCTTTTTCTCGGTCACCGTGAGCCTCGCCAAGACTCTCCGCACGGTCCCTCTCTTTTCGCAGCTTCGCGACTCGGATCTCGAACTGCTGGCGCCGCTGTTCAGCGAGCGCCGATACGTGCGCAACAATGTCATTCGCTTCGCACACGATCCCTGCGACTTCTTCGCCATCGTGCTCGAAGGCCAGGTGAAAGTGATGCTGGTGGCCGAGGATGGGCGCGAGGTGGTGTTGGCGCTGGTCCAGAAGCAGGACTTCTTCGGCGAGATGACGCTGCTGGACGACGAGCCCTACGCGGCCAGCGTGATCGCTACCGAGGACACGAAGCTGCTGGTGCTCAGACGCGACGAGCTCCGCAAGGCGATTCGTGACCTGCCCGACATGTCCTTCGGCCTGCTGCGCGCGCTCTGCGGGCGGCTGCTGGAGGCGGACCACAAGATCGGTGGGCTGATGCTGCTCGACGCCAGCGGCCGCGTGGCGAACCTCTTGCTCGACCTGTCGTCGAAGAGCGCGGATGGCGTCATCCGCGACCTGCCCACGCACCAGGTGATGGCGCAGATGGTAGGCTCCTCACGCGAGACGGTGTCCCGCACGATCTCGGCAATGTCGACCAAAGGGATCATTGCCGTGGAGTCGGATGGCACGCGCCTGTTGAACCGCGAGGCGCTGGAGGCCGAGGCCGGCAACATGCTGCGGCGGCGGCTCAAAAAGCCGTATGACAAGGACCGCGCCTCGGGCGCGCGCGACGCCGTGTGATTCTGCGGCCGACGATTTCGGACTCCTCGTGGCTCTTGCGCGTTCGCGGCGCCGCTAGGCCGCGCGAAGCAACTCGCTGGCCGCCATCGCGCGGTGGAACGCCTCCACCACCTGCGGCGCCCAGGACTTCGGTCCCATCTTGGCGATCTCGGCCATCGCCACCTCGTGTGACAGCGCGGCGCGGTACGGACGGCTCGTGGTGAGCGCGTCGTAGACGTCCACGATACCGACGATCTGCGCACCGAGTGGGATCTCGTCCCCGCGCAGGCGGTCGGGGTAGCCGGTGCCGTCGCACTTCTCGTGGTGCCAGCGGATGATCGGCTTGAGGTCCCAGGGGAACTCGATGCCCTCGAGCATCTCGATGCCCCAAACGGGATGCATCTGGATGATCTCGAACTCGTCGCGCGTGAGCGGACCCGGCTTGTTGAGCACCTCGTGCGGCACGCGGACCTTGCCGAGGTCGTGCAGGTAGGCGCCGAGGCGCACGGTGGTGCGCTGCAGGTCGTCGAGGCCGAGCTCGCTGGCGACGGCGACGGCCATGTCGGCGACGCGCGAGCAGTGGCCGAAGGTGTAGCTGTCGCTGGACTCGATGCTCTGGCCCCAGTCCTTCACGAGGGCGAGGTAGCTGCCCTCGAGCTCGGCGACCTTGCCGCCGACGTTGATGAGGTCGCGGCGGGCGTCGAGCTGGCCGAAGAGCTCGTGCGAGCGGTTGAGGAGGAGCAGCGCGTCCTGGTTGCGGCCCATCGACTGGTAGACGAGGGCGAGGTCGCGCGTGGCCTCCGCCGTATGCAGCACCGTGCCGGACTTCTCGGCGAGGTCAATGGCCGCACGCAAGCGTGACTCGGCCAGCGCCAGCTTGCCCGTCTCGCGGTAGACGACACCGATGACGCGATAGGCCGCCGACTTGTGGCCGGGCGCGCCGAGTTGATCGAAGATGACCAGTGAGGCCTCGGCGTCGCGCCGCGCCTCCTCGTAGCGCTGCTGCACCGCGGCAACGTCCGAGCGGTTGAGCAGGCAGAGACCCTGCAGCCGGAGGTCGCCGGCGCGCTCGGCGATCTCCATGCTCTGGCCGAAGTAGCCCTGCGCCTCGTCGAGCCGGTCGGAGTCGGCGCTGACCATGCCCAGGTTGTGGTAGGCGAGGGCGCAGCCGTGCTCGTCATTGGCCGAGCGGTAGGCTTCGAGCGATCGCTCGTAGCGGGCGAAGGCTTCTTCGAGGTCGCCGTGGATGTTGGCGAGGATGCCGAGGTTCTGCTCGGCGCGGGCGCGGATCTCGACGCGGTCGCCGGCGAGGGCGATGGCTTCGAGGAAGCGTTCGGCGGACTCGCCGAGGGCGCCTTCGCGGACGAGCATTCCGCCGAGTGTGTTCAGCGCCTCGGCGGCGAGAAGGTCGTTGTGGTCGTCACACGCGACTTCGAAACTTCGCAGGCAGAGTGCGCGCGCCTCCGCACGCTCTTCGCGCGTGTGTCGCAGGATGGCAAGGCGACGCAGTGCCTCCGCGAGAACGGTCGGTTGCCGATCTCGCTCCGCCGCGCGGATTGCTCCGTCGTAGGCCTCGATCGCTTCCACGACGCATCCCGCCCGCTCGTGCGTCCGTGCGGCGGCCAGTACGTCCGACGCGGGCCGCGCGCTGACGGCGCGACCCGCGAGTGGAGTGGAGGACCGGGGCAGGCTCACGCGTTCCTTACCAGGCGATTGCGTACTCAGAGAAGTGATCCAGCCGCCCGCTGACCGTCTGCGTCCACAGATTGTCAATCGAGAGCAGGAACTCGAGGATGTTCAGGCTACCATCCACATACGCAATGCGCTTCGGCAGGACCAGCGCCAGGAGGCCGCATCCCTCATAGCTCATCTGAAGCGTCGCGGCGCGCTCGAACTGCAGCCCGTGCGGCGCGAATTCCACGCGGCGCGTGCTGCTCGATGGCGCAGTCGCCGTGATGGTGACGGCGCTGTCGAGCGCGCCCGCCGGGACGATCAGGCGGTGTGGCCCCACGTTGAGCACGCCACCGGCGGGCCCGATGGTCTTGCTGTTGCTGGCAGCGGGCAACGCAGAGCAGGAGAGCAGCGTGCCCTCAAGCCCGCGGTAGATGCGGCCGAGGATCAGCGCAGAGTCCGTCGGCGCGAGTGTCGCCTGTGGTGCGCTGGGCGCGGTCGGCGCGGCCTCGCCGCAGCTCGCGACGACGAGCGCGACGGCGACGGCGAGAAGCGGAAATCGGAGACGAAGGAAGGACATACAGAGATCCCTGTGCGAGAGGATGCTGACCCGGGTCGTACGGCAAGCATCCTAGGGACTTCCCTCACGGCGCGCAGTGCGCAATCTCCGTGTTGCGTATCACACGCCGCTCGACGTGACGCGCGTCACGCCCAGACGAGCTTCGAACAGGCGACGCTGTGGTTCAACGCCACGGTCTCGAGCGCGGGACGTGACGTGGCGCAGGCGGCGTCCCGCGCCGGGTGCTGGCAGCGTCCATAGAAGGCGCAGCCGTCGGCGGCGATGAGGTCCCGACTGACCTCGCCACGCAGCGTCTTCGTGGCGGCCCGACGGTCCGGGTCGCCGGTCGGTTCCGCGGCGAGCAATGCAGTCGTGTACGGCATCCGCGGGTCGGAGAGCACAGCTGCCGTGGGTCCTTCCTCGACAATGCGACCCGCGTACATCACCGCCACGCGATCGGTCAAACGACGCACGGCGTCGAGGTCGTGGGAGATCACCAGCAACGCAAGCCTTCGCGACTGTCGGAGATCAGCCAGCAGGTCGAGCAGCGCCCCCCGCGTCTCGGCGTCCACCGAAGCCACGGGTTCGTCGCAGATCAGGAGGTCCGGCTCCAAGGCGAGCGCGCGGGCGATAGCAACGCGTTGGCGTTCGCCGGTCGAGAGGGTTCCTGCTGGTGCCGTCACGACGCGCCAGGGGAGCCCGAGGGAGGCCAGCAGCGTGGTTGCTCGGCGCATTGCCTCTGACCCTTCTGCCAGCCCGTGCGCGACAAGTCCCTCCGCCACCAGCGAATCGACACGGCGGTCCGGCGTGAGCGATGCGCCAGCGTCCTGCGGAATCCATTGCAGGCGGCGCCGCAGCCGCCGCATCGGTTCGTGCCTGAGCGCCGAGAGGTCGACCGCGTCAACGAGGACGCGTCCCTCGTCGATTGGGCCGAGGCGCAAGAGGGCCCGTGCCAGCGACGTTTTGCCACAGCCGGACTCACCCACCAGTCCAAGTGCCTCACCACGCGCCAACTCCAGCGACACACCGGCGACGGCATCGATGCTCGTGCGGCGCGATTGCGTCGCCCGACGCTCGCGGTATCGAACGACGATGTCTTCAGCGACGAGGAAGCGCGGCGACGGCTCGGGCGCCGTGGATTCCGCCGCCGGGGCAGATGCCTCGGGGACCGCGCCACCGCGATTGCGCCGCGGCGCGCGGCGCGCCGCGACTAGGCGCCGGGCTGCGTCGGACGCCGGCGCGCGAAGCAGGATTGACGTCGGCGCATCTTCGACGATCCGACCGCCGTCGAGTACCAGGACGCGCGCGGCGCGCTCACCGATCACGTCGAGGTCGTGTGAGATCAGGAGGAGGGCGCAACCGCTGCGCTTGCGATGGGCCTCGAGCAGGTCCAGCACCTGGGCCTGGAGGGTGGGGTCGAGAGCCGTCGTCGGTTCGTCGGCAATGATGAGCCGTGGTTCGAGGACGAGCGCCGCCGCGATGAGCAGGCGCTGCCGCTGCCCGCCGGAGAACTGGTGGGGGTAGCGGCGCATCGCCGCATCCGGACCCGCGATGCCGACATCACCAAGCACCGACTCGACGCGTGCCGCGGCCTCGCGCGCGTCCGCCAGGCCGTGCGCCACGATGCCTTCTGCCAACAGGTCTCCGACGCGCCGAGAAGGCGTCAGCGCGAGCACGGGTTCTTGTGGAACCATCGCCACGCCGCGCCCCCGCACCGCGCGCCAGTGGCCTTCCGACGCCGCCGTCAGGTTGCTGCCACGCCACTGAAGCACGCTGCCACTGGTGAACCGGCCGCCCGCAGGGAGGAGCCGCAGCATTGCCTGGGCCAATGTCGACTTCCCGGCACCCGACGCGCCGACCAGGCCGACGACCTCGCCTTCGCGGAGACTGAGGCCGACGTCCCGAAGCAGCGGGACCCAGCCCTCGCCGGATGGCACTTCGACGCCGAGTGAGCGCGTTTCGAGCAGGAGATCGGTCACGGGCTCCGCTCGCGCTGGCGGGCCAACAGGCGCTCGGCGGCGATGTTCAGCGTGGCAACGGTCCCGACGATTGCCAGGGTTGGGAAGACGACGAGCCACCAGCGGAGCAGCAGCTGTCCCTGGGCCTCGTTGATGATGTTGCCCCAACTGGCCTGCGGCGTGGGCACGCCGAGCCCAAGGAACGACAGGGCCGCTTCGAGCGGGATGGCCGCGGCGAGGGCAATCGTGCCCGCCGCGACGAGCGTTGGCGCGAGTCCCGGCAGCAAGTGGTGGACGAGGATGTGCCGGCGGCGGAGGCCGATGGCGATCGTGGCCTTGAGGTGCTCGGTCTGCAGGAGCCGCCGAGTCTCCTGGCGCACCAGACGCGCGGTCGTCATCCAACCGGTGGCACCGATCATGACGCCCAGCAGGACGGAAGACACGCTGTTGAGCGATGCCACCAGCAGCAGGAGCAGCAGGATCCGCGGGAATGCCAACAGTGCGTCCGTGCATCGCATCAGAAGGGTGTCGACCCAGCGACCTGCCAGCGCGGCCGTGGCGCCCACTGCGGTCCCGAGCGTGACCGCCAATCCGACGGCCAGGAACGCGATGCCCAGCGAAATGCGTGCGCCGAACAGCAGGCGGCTGAGCACATCGCGCGAGAGCGTGTCGGTTCCCAGCCAGTGCGCTGCGTTCGGCGGCATCGAGACGCGCGCGCCATCGGCGAGCAGCGCGTTGGGGTCATACGGTGCAAGCAGCGGTGCCAGCGCGGCGACCGATGCGAGCACGGCGACCACGACGAGCGCTTGCCGCGCGGGATGCAGTCGGCTCACGTGCGCCGTTGCCGGGGGTCCGCCCACAAGAGGGCGAGGTCGGCCACCAGCGTGCCCGACACCACGGCAACGCTTCCCACGAGCACGGCGCCGACGACCAGGTGATAGTCGCGCGCCGTCACCGCATCGACGAGCACGGATCCCATTCCGGGCCAGGCGAACACCCGTTCGACGAGGACCGCGCCGCCGACCAGCGACGGGAGGATGACGCCGGCCAGCGTCAGCACGGGCACGAGTGCGCTGCGCAGGGCGTGCCGCCACAGCAGCGTGGATTCCGCCACTCCCCGTGCGCGGGCCGCGCGCACGAACGGCGCATCGCGAACCTCGTCCATCGCGGCGCGTTGGTGCCGGGCGACGACGGCGGTCAATACGAGGGCAAGCGAAAGGGCGGGGAGCACCAGGTGATGCAGGCGGTCGAACAAGGCGGGCAGCGGCTCAGCGGGCGGCACGAGGCTGCGCGCCCCGTTGACGGGGAACCAGCGTAGGGCCAGCGCGGGTCCGAGGAGCAGCAACAGGGCCAGCACGAACTCGGGGATCGAGACTGCGACGAGACCGAGCCGATCGGTGAGCCGAGCGGCGAGTCTGTCCGGCCGCCATCCCTGCCAGGCGCCGAGGGCGATGCCACCCAGGAGTCCGATAGACAGCGCCAGCCCCATCAGCAGCAGCGTGGGCGGCAGGGCCCGCGCGAGCACCTCGCGCACCTCGGTGTTGCGTGAGGTAGAGAACCCGAACTCGCCGCGGGCTGCGTTGGCGACGAAGCGCAGGTACTGCTCGGCGATGGGGCGGTCGAAGCCGAAGGCCTGCTTGAGGCGCTCGCGCTGCTCGGCGCCGGCGCCCTCGGCTTCCATTTGCTGTGCGAAGGGGTCGCCGGGTGCGAGGCGGATGACGACGAAGCTGGTCGTGACCACGAGGATCACGACCAGCAGCGCCTGCAGGAGTCGGTCGAGGAGAAGGCGACCCACGTCGCCGTGGCTCAGGGAGAAGGGGCGGCGTCGCGCGGGAGGCGCGCTGCGGGGTCGAGTGTCCACTCCGACAATGTCAGCCACCAGGCATCGGACCGCCACAGCGGCGGGGTGAAGCGGCGATGCACCGCGACATTGCTCCGCGACTCGAAGAGCCAGATGGCCGCGGCATCGTCGATGGCCTGTTGGTAGGCGCGTCGGAACGCGGCCCGGCGCGCGGCGGGATCGAGTGCGCCAAGTCCGTCCATCACCGCTTCATCGAAGGCGGGACTGGCGTAGCGGCCAGCGTTCTGGCGCGACGGCCCCGCGATGGCTGGGCTGCCCCACACGCTGCGAATGCCGCGCGGCGAGGGCGTGCTGCGGAACGACTGCAGCGCGATGTCGAAGCGGCCGGCCGCCATACGGTCCAGGAAAGTCTGGAACTCGAGACTTTCGATCTGGGCATCCACGCCGATCTCCTTCCACTGCTGCTGGAGTACGGCCGCGGCGCGATTGCGCGGCGCACTGGAGGTCGGCACTAGGAGGGACACCCGCAGCGGAACGCCATTACGCCGTCGGATGCCATCAGGACTCGGCAGCCAGCCCAGTGAGTCGAGCAGTGCCTGAGCGGCCGCGCGGTCGTGGGGAATTTGGCGCAGCGTGGTATCCGCCGTCGCCTGTGCACGGAGGAAGGGTCCGAGGAGGACGGAGGCCGTGGAGTCGAACACCGTGCGCACCAAGGCCGCGCGGTCGGTGCCGAGCGAGAGCGCGCGGCGCATGCGCGCGTCGGCGAGCAGCGGATGCGGGCGGCTCACGTTGCCATTCGCGCGGAAGTTGAACGCGGCGAAGCCGTAGTCGAATCCCGGGCCGGAATACACGCGCACGTGCGGATAGCGCGCGGCCTCCGGCAGGACGTCGGCCAGCAGCGGATCCCAGACGTCCGTCTCCTCGGCCCAGACGCGCGCGAGTCCACTCGCCGGGTCGGCGCTCTTGGCAAGGATGATGCGGTCGGGCTTCGCGCGTCCGCGGTAGTGGTCTTCCACGGCGCGCAACTCGATGCGCACGTCGGGCTCCCAGGCCACGAAGCGGAAACGGCCGTTGCCGACGGGGGCGCGCGCCTCGGGACTTGTGCGCAGGTCCGCGAGGGCGACGGAGCCGTAGATGTGCTCGGGAATCGGCACCAGCAGCGATGCGGCGTAGAACTGTTCGGCGTCGCGGGTCGCGTAGTGCACCACGGCCGTGACGCTGTCCGGCGTGGTGATGGAGTCGATGCCTGCGACGTCGGCGGCAATCGACGAGGCCAGGTTGGGCTCCCGCACCACGCGCAGGGCGAAAGAGTAGTCGCTGCTGCGCACGGGCCGACCATCGTGCCAGCGGGCGGCGGGGTCGAAGTGCAGCGTCAGCGTCAGCGAGTCGGCGCTCCAGTCCCAGGATCGGGCCAGCATCGGCTCGAAGGCACGGTCGCCGGCGGTCTCGAGGCTCGGGCCCATTTCGGCGATGCGATCGAACAGCAGTTCGCTGCCGATGCGGCCCTGCACGGAGCGGACGATGCCTGGCAGCAGCGCGTCGGCATCGGCCGCGGCACCGAGGATGATGGTGCCGCCGCCAGCGGTAGCGCCGCGGTCTCCGCAGGCGACAAGGCCCGCGAGGGCGAGGAAGGCGAGTGCTCGGGTCATGGTCGGGGCAGGTGGGCGGGGACTAGCGGGACCAGGTCCACGCCGGATCGGCGAAGTGGGCGCGATGCGTGGCGAGGCGTTCCGATTCCTGCGGAATCGACTGTGCCAGTGGCTCGAACGTCACGAGCCCGGCTGCCACGTCGGCCGCCGTCAGTCGCTGCAGGCTCGCCTCGAGCGCAGCGGCTACATCCGCGAAGGTGACGTCTGCCTCGAGCAGCGTGCGCAATGAGGTCGCGTGCGTCTGCAGCGTTCCGGGAGCGTCGCTGAGGTCCGCGATGCGCGCCTGGTCGTCGTCGAGCAGGATGCTGCCGTGTTGCAGGAAGGCGCCAGGCGCCTCGACTTGCGCGCTGGCGACGAGCTTCCGTCCGTCGACCACCAGTTCGCCAACGTTCGGTTCGGCGAAGCAGGCGGCGGCGTCGGGACGGGTGAGGGAACGGCGCTCGACGCGCGTGACCTCGACGCGCAACTGCTGGAGTGCGAGGCTAAGCAGCTGATTGACCGCTTCGTAGCGGGCCCTGAGTGGGGCATCGCCCGCCGGTGCGGCGACAGAATAGGTCAGTTCGCGGTGATGCAGCAGTGCGCGTCCACCGGTGGGCCGTCGTACCGCCGCGACTCCCGCGGTGTCCAATCGACCTGGGCTGAATCGGCCGCGCGTGCGCTCGTGCCGTCCGAACGAGAGTGTGGGCGCATCCCAACTGTAGGTCCGCAGCGTGGCGATGCCAGTCTCGCGCGCGAGGTCGAGCAGGGCGGCATCCGTCGCCATGTTGGTTGGCCCGTCTGCCGGTCCGGACCGCATCACCCGCCAGGCCCTGACGTGGTGCAGCGGTGCCCAACGTGCGTCGGGCGCGACGATGGCGGACCCCGCCGCTGCCATCGCCATCAGCGCACGATGATGTAGTAGATCACATACAGCCAGCTCAGGATGCCGTGCACGATGGCCCAGAGTACGGACTTGTTTACGCTCCACGAGATCGCGATGGCGAGTGCGGAGCCAAAGCTGATGCCGGATTTGGCGACTTCGATGCGGGTCGACGACACGGGGATCCTCCGGGGGTGCGGGACCTGTCAGCGGGGCAATCTACGCGAGGGCTTCCGCCCCGACTAACTTTCCTGTCTGGGCGCCGACTGCCAGCCGGCCGTCCCGTTTCCCGACCGTTCTTTTCGAAATCCGGTGACCCGGGGCCGTCGGCCCCTTGAGGAGCCCACGTGTCCGTTTCGTTCTCCGCGCCCGCTGCGCCAGACAGCTTCGTCTCGCGCCACCTCGGACCTTCGGCCGACGAGACGGCCGAGATGCTCGCCGCACTTGGCTATGCGTCGCTCGATGCGTTCATCGACGCCACCATCCCCGAGAACATCCGCTTCCGGCGCCCGCTTGCGCTGCCCGGTGCGCAGTCAGAGCAGGACGCGCTTGCCGCCTTCCGTGCCGAGATGTCGGCCAATGTCGTGCGCCGCTCGTTCATCGGCATGGGCTACTACGACACGCACACGCCGGCGGTGATCCAGCGCAATATCCTGGAGAACCCCGGCTGGTACACGGCCTACACGCCCTATCAGGCGGAGATCGCCCAAGGCCGCCTCGAGGCGCTGCTGAACTACCAGACCGTGGTCAGCGACCTGACGGGCCTGCCGATCGCCAACGCCTCGTTGCTCGACGAAGGCACGGCGGCCGCCGAGGCGGTGACAATGGTGCACGGCATTGTCGGCAAGGACGGGCGCGACACGTTCCTGATTGCGAAGGACTGCCATCCGCAGACGATCGAGGTGGTGACGGCGCGGGCCGAGGCGCGTGGCGTGACGGTGAAGGTCGTGGACGTGGCGAAGATGAAGCCGAACAAGCACACGGCCGGCATCGTCATCCAGTATCCGAACACGACCGGCGCCGTGGAGGACTACCGCGACCTTTGCGAGCGCACGCACGCCGCGGGTGGCCTGGTCATCGTGGCGACGGACCTGCTCGCCCTGACGCTGCTGACGCCGCCGGGCGAATGGGGCGCTGACGTGGCGGTGGGCAACTCGCAGCGCTTCGGTGTGCCATTCGGGTTTGGTGGCCCGCACGCGGCGTTCTTCGCGACCAAGGACGACTACAAGCGGCAGATCCCGGGGCGCATCATCGGCGTGTCGCGCGACTCGTCGGGCAAGCCAGCGCTTCGCATGGCGCTGCAGACCCGTGAGCAGCACATCCGTCGCGAGAAGGCGACGTCCAACGTTTGCACGGCGCAGGTGTTGTTGGCGGTGATTGCGGGGATGTATGCGGTCTGGCACGGGCCCGAGGGCCTGGTGCGCATTGCGCGGCGCGTGCACGGGCGTGCGGCGCTGTTTGCGGAGGGGCTGCGGAAGCTGGGGATGGAGCCGGTGCACGGTACGTACTTCGATACGGTGACCGTGCAGGTCGGTGGCAACCTTCGCAAGATCGTGAAGGCGGCCGGCAAACTCGGCCTCAACCTCCGTGCCGTGGACCGCAAGCACCTCGGCGTGTCGATGGGCGAGAACACCACGCTGGCCGATGTGTCGGACCTGCTCACGGCCTTCAACCTCGGCCAGCCGCACGGGTTGGACCTCGAGGCGATGCAGGCAGGGCTCAAGCTCGGTTTCGCCGACGCGTTTGCCCGCCGCAGCGAGTTCCTCTCGCACCCGGTGTTCTCGACGCACCACAGCGAGACCGAGATGCTGCGCTACATGCGCAGGCTTGAGTCGCGCGACCTCTCGCTCACGCATTCGATGATCCCGCTCGGCAGCTGCACGATGAAGCTGAACGCGACGGCCGAGATGTTCCCGGTGACCTGGCGTGAGGTAGGCGGACTGCATCCCTTTGCGCCGGCGGATCAGGCGCAGGGCTATGCCTCGATGTTCGGTCGCCTGGAGAAGGCACTGGCCGAGGTGACGGGATTCTCCGCGGTGTCGCTGCAGCCGAATGCGGGCTCACAGGGTGAGTACGCCGGCCTGCTGGTGATCCGCGCCTATCATCAGGCGCGTGGGCAGGGGCATCGCAGCATCTGCTTGATTCCGCAGTCGGCGCACGGCACGAATCCGGCGTCGGCCGTGATGGCCGGCATGCAGGTCGTGGTGGTGGCGACCGACGCGAACGGCAACATCGACGTCGCCGACCTGCGCGCGAAGGCTGAGCAGCACGGGCCGAACCTCGCGGCGCTGATGGTGACGTATCCCAGCACGCACGGCGTGTTCGAGGAGAGCATCAAGGACATCTGCGCGATCATCCACGAGCACGGTGGCCAGGTCTACCTGGACGGCGCGAACATGAACGCGATGGTGGGGCTGTGCCGTCCGGGCGACATCGGCGCGGACGTCTGCCACCTGAACCTTCACAAGACCTTCTGCATCCCGCACGGCGGTGGCGGCCCGGGCATGGGCCCGATCGGCGTCGTGGCGCACTTGGCGCCGTTCCTGCCCGGCCACTCGGTGGTGGACCTGGGCGGCGAACAGCGCATCGGTGCGGTGAGTGCGGCGCCCTGGGGCTCGGCGAGCATCCTGCCGATCTCGATGATGTACATCGACATGATGGGCGGCGAAGGGCTGACCGAGGCGACGAAGGTGGCGATCCTCAATGCCAACTATGTGGCGCACAAGTTGAAGGGCCACTACGAGGTGCTCTACAAGGGCAAGAATGGCCACGTGGCTCACGAGTGCATCCTCGACACGCGGCCGCTGAAGGCGGCGGCAGGCGTTGAGGTGGAGGACATCGCGAAGCGGCTGATGGACTACGGCTTCCACGCGCCGACGGTCTCGTTCCCGGTGGCGGGCACGCTGATGATCGAGCCGACGGAGTCCGAGTCGAAGGCGGAGCTGGACCGTTTCTGCGAGGCGATGATCGCGATCCGCGAGGAAGTGCGGGACATCGAGCGCGGGGTGTTGGGCCGCGAGGACAATCCGCTGGCGCACGCGCCGCACACGCAGGAAGTGGTGATCAGCGATGGCTGGGCGCGCGGGTATTCGCGTGAGCGGGCGGCGTTCCCGTTGGCTTGGGTGCGGGATGCGAAGTTCTGGCCTGCGGTTGGTCGAGTGGAGTCCGCGTTTGGGGACCGGAATCTCGTGTGCTCGTGTCCGCCGATTGAAGAGTATGCGTCGGCCTGAGTCGTCGCCCAACGTCTCTTTGTCGTCTGGATCGGTGCGCTGAGTCTTTGCCACAGAGGCACAGAGACACGGAGGGTTCGGTGAGCGGGTGAGTGTGTCGCGGTGCTCGTTCTGCGGTGGTCGAGAGCGCCTGGGTTTCTTGGGAACTGCAACCGCAACGGCAACTGCAACTGGAAAGGGGCCCGGCGGACAGGTCTGTCCGCCGGGCCCCTTTCAGTTCCTCTAGCAAGAAGACACCGAGGCTAGGGAAGCGTCACGACCACCTCTGTGTCTCTGTGCCTCTGTGGCAGCAGTTCGCAGTTCGCCCTTACTGTCCGAGCAACTTGGCGTAATCAGCCGCAGACATCAGCCCGGCGAGGTCCGACTCGGAGACCTTGAGCTTGATCATCCAGCCATCGCCGTAGGGGTCGTTGTTCACCAGGGCCGGTTCGCCGTCGAGCTTGGCGTTGACCTCGACCACCTCGCCGGCGACGGGCGAGTAGAGCTCGGAGACCGCCTTCACGGCCTCGATGGTGCCGAAGACCTCGTGGCTGCCGACCTTCTTGCCCTTGGCGGGGAGGTCGAGGAACACGATGTCGCCGAGTTCGCCTTGGGCGTAGTCGGTGATGCCGACGAGGACGACGCCGGCGGCGTCGGTCTTCTTCACGTACTCGTGGTCCTTCGTATAGAGCAGATCCTGGGGGATCGACGACACGCGCGGCTCCGGTCGGGGGGAGTGGGGCGGGGAATCGGATGAATGCCTGCAGCGGGAAGGCTACCCGTCGCTGGGGGGAGAATCAAGCATTGGTGTGATGTTGCCGCGCGTGCCGATCAGGGCGAGAGCAGGCGGGGCCAGAGCTGGTCCACCGCAGCCAGCAGTTCCTCGCGCGTGCCGGCATTCTCGAGCACGTGGTCCGCGCGCTCGCGCTTCCATTCGCTGGGCATCTGCGCGCCGATCATCGCGTCGGCTTCGTCCGGACTCAGTCCCCGTTCCCGCACGAGTCGCTCGCGCCGCACGGCGGCCGGCGCGTGCACGAGCAGGATGGTGTCAACGCTTTCCTCGAGTTCTGCCTCGAAGAGCAGCGGGATGTCGCAGACCACCACCGGGGCTCCGGCCGCGCGATGTCGTGCGACGGCTGCGTCGCGCAGTCGCGCAACCTCGGGATGCACGATCGCATCGAGGGCGCGGCGCTCTCCCGCGTCGGCGAACACGATGCGCCGCAGCGCGGCGCGGTCAAGCTGGCCATCGGCCGTGACGACGGCGTCGCCCCAGCGCCGCGTAATGGCTGCCAGCCCCGGGGAGCCGGGGGCCACCGCCTCGCGCGCGAGCACATCCGCGTCGACAATCGGCGCACCGAGCTCGGCGAGCCGCGCGGCAACGGTGGACTTGCCCGAGGCGATGTTGCCGGTGAGGCCGATGACGTGCATCGCACAATCGTATCAGGGCGCGATAGATTGCGCACCGTGTCCCGCCGCCCCGCCTTCACGCTGATCGAGATCCTGCTGGTGATGACCCTCATCGGCATCGTGGGGGCCTGGGCGATCACGCGGGTCACCAACTCCGGCTACCGGATGGACTCGAACATCCGGATGCTGCAGAACGTGCTGATCGGGGCGCAGCAGACGGCCATCCAGCGCAACATCAACGTGCAGGTGATGTTCGACGCCGCGAACGACCGCGTGCGGGTGCTGCTCGATACCGACGGCGATGGAACGGCCTCGAGTGGTGAGACCGTGACCTACCGTGGCCTGGACGGTGCGCACTTCCTCACGCCGGCGGTCTCAATCGACGGTTCGCCGGAGTTCTACCTGACGGGACCGGGCGTGATCGAGACCGGAAACCCCTTGCAGCGCGCGATTCGTATCGCGCCCAATGGTTCGCTCTCCGGCGATGTGGTGCTCTATGTGGGCACCGTGAGCAATCGGCCGCAGGAGCTGCGCGCGTTGGCCGTCACTGGTGCGACGGCGCGCACGGCGTTCTGGAGCTACGCAACGGGCAACTGGCGGCGTCGCGACTACTGACCGAGTTCCGCAATGAACCGGTTGGCCACCCAGTTGGCGCCGCCCTTGTCGCGGATTTCCTGCGGGGTGGCGCCCAGGTAGCGTTGCGTCGTGTTGCGGAACGCGGAGCCTGAGGGGAAATCCAGCAGCCGCGCGACGCCATCGGCCGTGCGCTGGCCATCCTCGAGCATCTGCGCCGCGACGATGAGTCGTCCCCAGGTGATGAGTTTTGCCGGCGCTGGGCAGCCGGAATCCTCGAGGGCCTTGAGCAGCGCGCGCTTTGAGACACCGAGGATCTCGCAGAGGCGCTGCGCCGTCAGGCGCAGGTGGGCCCTCGTGACGGAGACCATGACGGCGTCGCGTACGGTGCCGGTGAGGTGTGCGATGCGCGGCCGGAGCAGCTGCGCGGCGCCGCGCGCCTCGGCGCGCTCGAGCACGGCGCGGAACGCGGCCGGGGTGTCGTCCTGTCCGGCGATGAGGAGGCCGTCGAGCCCCGCGCGTCCGGCGTCGAACAGGTCGCGGGCGCGCTCCGGGCCGACCGTCACGTACGCGACCAACGTGAGGCGCTCGGCACGCAGCTTGAGGCGGCGGATGACATCGAAGTGCGCCTTGCCCTCGGTGAAGAGGTCGAGGATGGCAAGGGAGATGGTATCGTCCTGGCAGGCCGCCTCGAGGGCTTCCCAGGAGGCGCAGTGCCGGACCACGTGCTCGCCGTCAACGGCGGCATCGAGCCGTTGGAGGGCACGGGGGTCCGTGAGCATGACGGCGAGCGTGGCCATGGCAGGGATATCGCGTGTTGACGGTCAAAGGTCAATATCACGATGTGACGGTCGGATGGGGTCCGCTCGTCCTAGGTCGGGCCACATTCTCTATAGTTTGGAATCCATGCGCTCTGCTCCCAACCGCCGCCGCGGCATGACACTCATCGAGGTGCTGTTCGCGATCGTCATCCTCTCGGGGGTGATGTTGGCGTTGTCTCGGTTTGGGCAGGGGTTCACGCGGGCGAATCGCAATGCGGCGAACCTGGCAATGGCGAGCGATTTGGCGACGGCGCGGATCGAGGTGGTGCGGAGCCACGGCAACTACCGGACGCTGGTCGCCACGTTCAATGGGGTGTCGGAAACCGGCGCGGCGGCGAACCCATCGATGGAGAACTATCCCGGTTTTACGCGCACGACGCAGGCCGTGCGGCTGGCCAACGACACGATCGATATCGTCACGGTGACGGTTGAGGTCACGGCGGACGTGCTGACCTCGCCGATGCGCAAGACGGCGGTGATCGGGGCGCAATGAACGTCGTCCAGCGCCCTCGCCGCGGCTTCAGCCTTGTCGAGATCCTCGTCGCGATGACACTGACGTTGGCGGTGTTTGCGATCACGCTGCCGTTTGTGCGGTCGCAGTCGCGGGCGCTGGGGACGAATGCCGGGCGCCTCGATGCCGAGCAGGTTGCGCGGTATGCGCAGCGGGCGATCGACAAGGAACTACGGTTGGTGCAGGCTGACCCCGGGCAGTCACGCTTGGTGATGGCGGGGCCGATGGCCATCGCGTTCAATGCGAACGTGCTCGCGCCCGACTCGACGGATACGGAGGCGCTGGAGGTGGAAGCCGGTGCGCCGGCGGCGCTGACCGAGTCCTGGACCACCGCGAATGCCGCAGCCCTGCCGCTGGTGGCGCGGTCGTATCCGACGGCGAACTACGCGCGAGCGGACGGGTCGGCCAGCCGGAACGAGACGGTGATGTATTTCCTGCGGCCGGACACGGTGACGGGACGCAGCGATGTGTACGTGCTGTATCGCCGGGTGAACTCCCGGGATTCCACACAGGTGGTGCGCGGTATCCACGTTCCGGCTGATTCGGCGTTCTTCTCCTACTATGTGCCCAGTGCGGACTCGCTGGCGCGCGTGGCGACCGCGACCTTGCCCCTGTACTGGGATTCGACGAGCATCGCGAACGTGCGTGCGGTCGGCTTGCGCGTGGGTGGGTTCTTTCGGAACCGGGTGGATGGCGCCGACGTGATTCGCACGGTGCAGTGGCGGACGGTGCTCCCGGCCATTGTGACGGGCTCGGCCGACTGTGGGGCGGCGCCGAGCAATCCGGCCGGTGTTGCCGTCAGCCTGCAGACGGGGTCGACCAGTTTCCATGTCCGCGTGTCGTGGAATCGCTCAAGTGACGACGGCGCGGGGGCATCGGATGTGCGGACCTATCTCGTGACCCTGCGGGTGGACACCGTGGGTGCGCCTCGCCGGGTGGTGGCGACAATTCCCGCCCGTGGTGTCGCGAACTATCGCTACGAGCATCACTTTCCCAACGTGGCAGGCACGGTCAAGTACGGGATTCAGGCGGTGGACTGTGGGCACGGTCTCTCGGGCATCGTCGAGCATAACTCGAACTTGACGCTGCCGTGATGAGGCCGGCCGCTCGAGCGCGGCGCGGGTCGGCGCTTGTACTGGTTCTACTGATGACGCTTGCCGTCGCTGCGCTGGCCGTGGCGGCAATCTTCATGTCGTCCAGCGCGGGGCTGATGTCGCGCTTCTACGATCGGGAACGTGAGTATCGGCTGGCGTCGGAGTCCGCACTGGAGATGGTCCGTGCGCGGCTCACCTTCGACACGACGCTGGCCATCCCGGACACGGGCATGACACAAGTCGCGGCAGGACTCGTCATCGCGCGCGCGGACGGGAGCCTGCCTCAAGACGTCGCTGTGAACGTCTACGCGGCTGCAACCGGGGATACCACCGGGCGGATCTTGCCGCACGTCACGCTGATCGCCACTGCGTACGACAATGGCGGGACGCGGCACGTCCGACGTATGGATCTCCAGCGCGAGAGTTTTTCGCGCTATGCCCTCTTCGTGGACTCGTTCCCGTCGGGAAGCACCTTTGGGCCGGCCACCGTCCTCGGCCGCGTGCACGCGAACGATGTCTGGCGCTCGGGGACCACCGCGGCGACGGCGGCCGTCTACAGGGACACGCTGACCGCGACCGGCGGATATAGCGGCAGTGCGACCTACGCCGATACGAGCTCCGCCGGACCGTGGATCCGGTATCCGCGGGACTCGACCTACGCTTGGATGACGACACTTGCCTCGGCTGCGAATCTCTCGTTTGCGCCCATCTCCGGAAGCGGGTTCGGCTGGGTGCGAGGCTCGAGACTGGAGTTCTTGAACTTCGACGCCAACGGCAACGGGACGGTGGATGCCGGCGAAGGCTTTGCGCGCGTGTTCGACTTGGCCACGGGAGCGGACACGTCGCGCCTGCGCGTCAGTCTCGATCCAAGCACCTGGTATCTCTTCTACTACGCTCGGCCCTGGAACGACCCGATGGTCCAGAACCAGTGCGGTGCGTTCTACTGGCGCGACAGTCGATGGCACTTCTTCCCGGTGGCAACGCACCGGGCCGCCTGGGCGCGAAACGTTATTCAGCGGACGGGCTCTCCGAATTTTCCATCGGTCGGCAGTGGCCTCATGAATTCGATGGACAACTATGATCACAACGCGGTCAGCGATATCCTGGAGCAGCCAACGGCACGCTGCTTTCCGGTGGGAAGTCCGTTCTTGCTCACGAGTGAGCGAATGACGAACGCTATCGGCGTGGTGACGGGGACGGCCGCGGACACCGTGCCTTGGGGGGTCGTAACGCCGGCGGGGGGCTGGCCCGCCAGCGCCCCGTTCGGATACGGCGGCACCGACACCACGTTTACGCCCCGCTCGCGAACGTGCTCCTTCTCTACGGGCGGCACCAGCGGCAGGTGCGATAGCGGCACGCATTCGACGCTTGGTGGATGGAGGACGTTCGGGGGCACCGCCGTGTCGGGAATCGCTTCGACGATTCGGCAGGCAGCCGAGCTTCCCTACCTCTGGCCCTTGGGTTCTACCTACAATGCGGCCTCTCGCGGCGTAATGCGGGTGACTGCCGGTCCGCTGTTCGTATCGGGCTCATTCCGCGGCGAACTTACCCTGGTGGCTGATGGCAGCGTCGTGCTCCTTGAGTCGCTCGTGCACGAGCGCTCGCCGAGCGACGCCACCCTGCCGCCTTGCTCGAATCGACTGGGCATTGTCGCGGTCGGCGACATCCTAGTCGCCGACAATGCGCTCATGCGTCCACGGCGCATCTACCGCACGCTGTTCTCAAGCTTGGTTCGCCCGTTCGGGGGAGAGCGCGATGTTCGCATCCACGCGAACCTGATGAGCCTCACAGGTACGGTCGGTGTCGAGAACCCGTCGTCAGCCGCCGCCGTGTCATCCGCCGCGTTGTCTTGCCCACACGACGCCTCCGGGAACACGGCTGGTGGATGTTTCCGCCTGGTCGGGGGCGCAGCGATGCAGCGCTACACGCCGCTCTGGAACGGCAACGACACCGGGATGCGCTACGCAGGCGCCGCGGATCCCTGCCAAACCACGGCGAATCGCCCGCCGTTCTTCCCGCTGACGAATCGCTATCGCGTGACCCGAGTCATCGAGCTCTCGCCGTCGCAGGCGCGAAACCCCGCGCTCATCCGAAGCCTGCTGCTGCGACTCAAGGGCGCGACCCTCTAGGGACGCGGTTGGTGGCGCTGGGTGACAGCACTCGAGGCCTCCTGCAGGGGTAACCGTAAGTCGTTGAAGGAGCGCGAGTTGCGAGCTGGCCACGGGTGACTGACGGTGGCCGGGCGGCGCACGCAACCCTTTCCGACCTCGCATTGTCTCTAGGTCGTTCACGAAGTCCTGCACGCGCATCCCACCCCGTGACAGACGCCCAACTCATCGCCGACGTCCTCCGGGGCGACACCCGAGCCGAACGTGCGTTGTACGACGCGCACGTGGATCGTGTGTACCGACTGGCCTGGCGCATGGCCGGGGACGAGACGCTCGCGCGGGACTTCACGCAGGACACCTTCATCCGGGCCTTCGACCGGCTCGGCGACTTCCGCGGGGACTCCGCGTTCGCGACCTGGCTCCATAGCATCGCGACCTCGGTGATCCTCAACGGGCTCAAGAAGGTGAAGCGCATCCACAGCCGCGAACAGACGGGGGATGAGCTGCCGGAAGTCACGATCCCGGTGCGGGAAGCGGAGCCGGACCTGAAACACCGGCTGCGCGCGGCAATCGACAGCCTGCCGGACGGCTACCGCACGGTGTTCGTGATGCACGATGTCGAGGGCTACACGCACGAAGAGATCGGAACCGCGCTGGGCATCCAGCCGGGCACATCGAAGGCGCAGCTGTTCCGGGCGAGGGCCCGGCTGCGCACGGAACTGGCGGATTTCGCCGGGGAGTGGGCGTCATGAGCGACGAGAAGTTCGAGGAGTTCCTGCAGCGCGAGGCGCGGTCGTACAACGCGCCGCCGTCGGCGACGCCGCGCGACGAGATGTGGGAAGTGGTCGCTGCCGCACGCGCCAAGCGTCCGGCCGCAGGCGGTGTCCAGGTAACGTCCCTCGCCGCGCGGCGTCCGGGACTGCGCTACGCACCCTGGCTTGGCATGGCCGCCACGCTGCTCATTGGCGTCGCGATTGGTCGTGTGGCATTTCAGCGCGGAGACGTCGCCACGGTGGCCAGCGCACCTTCGTCCTCGACCCTGCCGGCGACGGATCCGATGCCGGTCTCGCCGTCCCCTTCTGTTGAGGGCAGCAACGCAGGCGCATCGCTCGGCACGGATGCTCCCGCGGCGCAGCCGGTCAGCGATCCGTCCGCTTCGGCGACGCGTGCAGGCACGCGGGC
This sequence comes from Gemmatimonadaceae bacterium, assembly GCA_019637445.1. Lineage (NCBI taxonomy): Bacteria > Pseudomonadati > Gemmatimonadota > Gemmatimonadia > Gemmatimonadales > Gemmatimonadaceae > Gemmatimonadaceae bacterium. The sequence goes on from JAHBVS010000001.1 coordinate 2,153,965, forward strand.
CCAGCGGCCGGCCGCAGCGCGACTCGTCGCCAATGGCAACGCGCAGTCACCGGCCGCCAATGGCGGCGCCGAGTCCAACGGCGAGGGCGCCGAAGCCTTCCAGATCGTCTCGCGCGAGCACCTGGTGCGCGCCGAGGCCCTGGTGTCGGTGATCGCCGCCACTCCCCGCGATGCCGTGATGGATTCCCTCACCGGCAAGTGGGCGCGCGACATGCTCAGCAACACCCGTCTCTTGCTTGACTCCCCTGCCGGCGACGACCCCGTGCGCCGTCGCCTGTTGGAAGACCTGGAAACCGTGCTCGTGCAACTCGTGCAGCGCTCCGGCGGTGCGGTGAACGAGCGTGAACTGATCGATCGCACGCTCGATCGGACACAACTCCTGACCCGCCTCCGCGCCAGCGCGGCCGGCATCTGAGGACCATCGTATGAAACTGCTACTTCTCTCCCTTGTCACGGCCGCGTCGGTTGGCGCGCACGCCCTGCCGGCCGCTCCCGCCGGCGAGCCCGGCATCCCGGCCCCGAGCTATGCCCCACTCGATACCGCCGACTCGCTCTGGCGGCGCGGGCGCATCGCCATCGCCGATGAGTCCTGGCGCGAGGCGGCGCGGATCTTCGAGCGCCTGTCGAAGGAACACCCGCGCTCGGCCTACGCCGGCGACGCACTCTACTGGTACGCCTTCGCACAGCAGCGCAACGGCGGCAACAACGACCTGCGTGCCGCAGTGCGCGCGCTCGAGCAGCAGCGCGACAACTATTCACAGAGCGCCACCTACACCTCCGGCGAGTCCAACCACCTGCTGACGCGTCTCAATGGACGCCTCGCGCGCAGCGGCGACTCCGAGGCGGCGATGACCATCGCCGAACTGGCGGCGTCGGCCGCCCAGCTGGGCGTGACCGTCGCGGCCGACGTGCTGCCGATGGTGGCCGCGGAGCTCGATCGCGTGTCGCCGGAGATGCGTGCGGAGGTGGCGCGCGAGGTGGCCCGCATGGAGCCGGAGATGCGCCGCGAGCTGCGCGCCGAACTGGCTGAGGTGCAGCGCGACATGCGCGATGCGCAGCGCGACCTCGCGCGGACCTCGCGTGGCCGTCGCGGCGATGACATCCCGCAGGAGTGCGAGGACGTCATCACGGACGAGCGCATCGAGGCGCTGAACGCGCTGCTCCAAATGAATGCCGAGACGGCGCTGCCGATCCTCAAGCGTGTGCTTGAGCGCCGCGACCGTTGCTCGGAGTACCTGCGGCGCAAGGCGGTCTTCCTCGTCGCCCAGAAGCGTTCCGACGAGGCGGTGGACATCCTCGTCAGCGCCGCCAAGACCGATCCCGATCCGACCACGCGCAGCGAGGCCGTGTTCTGGCTCTCGCAGACCCGCAATGAGCGCGCGGTCGAGGTGCTGGAGCAGATCCTTGTGAAGGACGCGCCGGACGAGGAAGTGCAGAAGAAGGCGATCTTCGCCCTCTCGCAGACGCGGTCCCCGCGGGCCAGCGCCATCCTCCGAGACTTCGCGATGCGCCGCGACGTGTCCACCGAACTGCGCGGCGAGGCCATCTTCTGGCTCGGCCAGCAGCGCAATGAGGAGAATGCCGCCTTCCTCAAGCAGGTCTTCTCGACCATCGAGACGGACCAGCTGCGTGAGAAGGTGATCTTCTCGATCGCCCAGCAGCGCAATCAGGAGAACTCGCGCTGGCTGCTCGACCGCGCCAAGGACCGTCAGCTCTCCGCCGAGACGCGGAAGCAGGCGCTGTTCTGGGCCGGCCAGTCGGGTGCCTCCGCCGAAGATCTCTCGGCCATCTATGACTCGAGCCCGAACGACCGCGAGCTGCGCGAGCAGGTGATTTTCGCACTGTCGCAGCGGCGTGGCGACTCGAAGACGGTGGACAAGCTGCTCGACATCGCCCGCAAGGAGCAGGATCGCGAGCTGCGTCGCCAGGCGCTGTTCTGGCTGGGGCAGTCGAAGGACCCGCGTGCGGCGGCGATCCTGGAAGAGATCATCAACAAACCGATGTGAGGGCCGGACGATGACGCGGGGAACGTCTTACCGGATACTGGCGCTGGCGACGGCGCTGATGGTCGCGGCGCCGCTCGCGGCCCAGTCCTTGGCGGATCGGATTGCGGCCGTCGGTAGCGGCACGGTGCGGCTCTCGTTCGAAGCGAAGGACGGCGTCTGCGGCAACGGGCGCGGCAGCATCAGCATCGACAACGGACGTGAGCGTACCTACACGACGCGCAACGGAAGCAGGGCCGAGTGGTCAAATGACTGCGAGTCAGGCCCGGTGCGCGTGGCGATGGATGTCTCGCGTCGCCAGGTCACGGACATCCGTAGCTATGTCGGCGGTTCGTGGCGCGGCTCCGCCGACCTGGATCTCGGCATGGTGGACGCCGCCGAGGCCAGCCGCTACTTCGTTGGCTTGGCGCAGCGCGCCGAGGCGAAGGTGGCGGAGGACGCCGTCTTTGCGTCGGTGATCGGCAACGCGCCCGACCCCTGGCGCGCGCTGTTGGACATCGCAAAGGACGACAACCGCCCGCAGCGCGTGCGGCGCAGTGCCACCTTCTGGGTGGCGCAGGCGGCGGGCGAGGCGGCCACGCAGGGGCTGACCGAGATCGTCGAGTCCGATGAGGACCGAGAGGTTCGCAAGAGCGCCGTGTTCGCGATCTCGCAGCGGCCAGCGGATGAGGCCGTGCCGGTGCTGATCCGTGTGGCGCGCTCCAATCGCGACCCGGAGATTCGCAAGAGCGCGATCTTCTGGCTCGGGCAGTCGCGGGACCAGCGGGCGATTGCGTACTTCGAGGAAGTGTTGTTGAAGCGCTAAGCTGACGAAGGACGAAGGTTGGAGGAGGCGAGGCCGTACGGCCTCGCCTCTTTCGTCTTCCGTCCTCCGTCTGCCGTTGAGTTCAGCTCAGCTTCAGCTGCTGCTCGTCCGGTGCGCCCACCGCGTGGCAGGCCCGGCACCGCGCCTCATACGCCTCCGCCGCGCCGACCATTACCACCGGTGAGTCATACGGCGCCGGCTTGCCACCGATGAGCCGCTGGTTGCGGCAGGCCGGCGCGCCGCAGAGCACGCAGATGGCGTGCAGCTTGTCCACCACCTCGGCCACGCAGAGCAACTGCGGCATCGGGCCGAACGGCTCGCCGCGGAAGTCCGTGTCGGTGCCGGCGAGGATGACGCGGCGGCCGCGCAGCGCGAGATCGTTCGCCAACGCAATCACACCGGCATCGAGGAACTGCACTTCATCGATGGCGACGACCTGCGCCAGGGGGTCCAAGCGCAACGAGATCTGCTGCGAGGAGTCCACGGGGATTGCTTCGATCGTGCGCCCGTCGTGCGAGCCCACGGCGTACACACCACCGGCGTAGCGATCATCGAGATGCGACTTGAACACCTGGACGCGCTTCTTGGCGATCATCGCGCGACGCACACGGCGAATGAGCTCCTCGCTCTTGCCGCTGAACATCACGCCGGCGATGACCTCGACCCAGCCGCCGGAGAGCTGGAACGACGCGCTCACCGGTCGCCCCGATCACGGGGCGGACGCGGGCTGCGGGGGCGGTCGCTGCCACCGCGCGGCTTGCTGTCGCGGTCGCGGAATCCGCCGCTGCGCGGCGGACGATCGTCGCTGCCTCGGAAGCCGCCGCGCGGGCCGCGGTCGTCACCACCACGCGCACCGCCCCGCTTGTCATCGGCGCCACGGGGGGCGCCCCGGAAGCCGCCGCGCGGACGATCGTCGCCGCCGCGGAAGCCGCCACGCTTGTCATCGCCCCCACGGAAACCGCCGCGCGGACGCTCGTCGCCGCGCGCTGCCTCGGCTTCCTTCTGCGCCTCGCGCATCTGCGAGCGGACACGCTGCTCGGCCGCCGTCACCAACTCGGCCTGTGCCGCACGCGTGCGCTCCAGCAGCCGTAGCGCCGCCGCGGCGATCTCCAAGCCATCGTACTCACGCAGCAACGGCTCCAGCGCGAGCACCTCGCGCGAGGGGATGCCCTCGGCGAGCTCGGCCCGCAGCTCGGCGCGGCGCCGCATCTCGGCCGCGCGGGCGCGGGAGATGCTCGCACGGTCGGCCAGCGGGCGGGGCACAGCGCTGCCGGCAAGCAAGCGCAGCGCTTCGAGGTCACGTGGCGCGACGATGGCGACGATCTGCGCCGGCTGGGCATCCACGGCCTTCTGCCAGGCTGTGGCACCCGGCACGCCGAGCGTGACGACGAGCGCGGTGTTCGCGGCGACGTCGCTGTCGGTTACGTGCGCGAGCGCACTCTCGGGGTAGCCAATGGCGGCCAGGGCGGCGCGCGCGCCCGCGATGTGATCGGCGTCGGTCACGAGCACGGCCGCCGAGGGCGCATCGAGTTCGTCGAGCACGGCCGGCAGCACGTCCAGCGGGTCGCCGCTCACGGTCAGATAGCGCACGGTCGGCGCCACGGCGGCACCCTCGGCGGGTGCGACATCCTCCACCACGCGGCGCGCCCGGTGCAGATAGCGCTCAATCACCGACTCCACGCCAGGCGTGGCGACCAGCGCCGTGAGCAGGCGCGCGGCCTCGCGCGGCACCTCGGAGAGCACGGCGGCGAGGGCTTCGCTGTCCGCGTCCATCTCGTCGGCGGCGGCGAAGACCACCTGCGTGACGGCGTCGAGCTTGAGGGCGCTCGCGCCAAGCGCGGCGGCCAGCGTCTCGGCGGTGCCGACCACCGCATCGGCGGCGGCGACGCCCAGCAATCGCTGCAAGCGTGCGGGCGAGGTCGCGGCAATCAGGCGGCGGTTCGAAGCGGCCGGAAGCGCGGCGAGCGCTCGCGTGAGCGCGACCGCGGCGCCGGCATCGGGCACGAGGACGAGCAGACGGACCGCAGTGGCGTCGCCGGTCGCGCGTTCGAGCGCGGGCGCGGCGTGACGGGCGATGCGACCCCAATCAGGGGGCAGGAAATAGGCCACATGGGCAGAGCGGACGGCCCCAGCCGTCGCGCGATTCGGTGCGGTCACTGCAGTCCTCGGTTTTCAATAATGGCGTCCGCCTGAGCGGCGGGATAACCTTCGCTCGTGAAATATAGTCCGCTCGCCTTCAAGCCGTCGGCCAACATCGCCGAGCTGCGGGAGTCCGCCACGATTGCCGTGTCGCAGCGGGCCAAGGCGCTGCGCGCAGAGGGGCGCGAGGTGATCGATCTCGGCGCGGGTGAGCCCGATTTCGGGACGCCAACGCCGATCATCGAGGCGGCGAAGCAGGCGCTCGATGCCGGCGCCACGCGCTACACGGCGGTGGATGGCATCCTGCAGCTCCGGCAGGCCATCGCGCAGCAGGCGCAGGCCGTCTACCGCGGCGACGGTGCCATCGGCGCCACCGACGTCGTGGTGTCCGGCGGCAGCAAGCAGACGCTCTACAATGCCTGCGTAACGCTGTTCGGTCCCGGGGACGAGGTGCTGATCCCGACGCCCGCCTGGACCAGCTACTACGAGATGGTCTCGCTGGCTCGGGCGACGTCGGTCGAGGTGCACGGCGACCCGGCACGCGGCTTCAAGGTGGATCCCGAGCGGCTCGAGCGACACGCGACACCGCGCACGAAAGGCCTGATGCTCAACTCGCCGTCGAATCCCACGGGTTCCGTGTATTCGGCGGAGGAGTTGAGGGCCATTCTCGACCTCGCCGCAGCACGTGGCTGGTGGGTGATCAGCGACGAGATCTATCAGCGCATCTCGTATGACGGCGCTGCGCCTGGTGCCCTCGACGTGGCCACGCGGCGCGACAACCTCGTTGTCGTGAATGGTGTCGCCAAGGCCTGGGCGATGACCGGATGGCGCATTGGCTGGTCCGTGGCGCCGACCGCGGTCTCCAAGGCGATGACGGCGCTGCAGTCGCATACCACGTCCAACGCGGCCACGGTCTCGCAGCACGCGGCGTTGGCGGCCCTCACGCTGGGCGCGCCGGTGGACGACGCCGTCGCCGCGATGGTCCGCGAGTTCAAGGCCCGGCGGGACGCGGCGTTGCCTATCCTGCAGGCCTCGCGGGCGCTCACCGTGTTGCCGCCGCAGGGTGCGTTCTATTTCTATCTCAAGGCTCCCGGCGCCGGATCGGTGCCGGACGCTGGCGCCGCGTTCTGCGCGCGGCTGCTCGACGAGGCGGGCGTCGCCATCGTGCCCGGCTCTGCCTTCCGCACACCGGACTGGGTACGCGTGTCGTACGCGGCCGATCGCGAGCAGGTCATCGAGGCCTGCCGCCGCATCGCGGCGACGGCGGACGCGATGGGATGATGGGCCTCGCCGCCGCCCTTCGCCATAGGCTCGGCGCACCTTGGTCAGGAGCGCAGCGTGGCACTTGAGGTGCGGGTGGAAGAGGTCGCTGAGGCCGCGCTACCAGGCGTGGATTACCGCTGGGACGCCGACACGGACATCCTTGTCGCGACACTGCGCGCGACCGCTGTGAGCGAGGGATTGAACGGCTCCATCGACATTGAGGGCGGCGACGGGGCCTGGCTCACGCTGGAACTGAGCGGCGGGCGATTGTCGGCGGTCGAGGTAGCAGTGTGGCCCGACGTGAAGACGGTGCCGACGCTGCCGCTGCCCGAGGGGATCGCTGCCGGCCGCATGCACGTGCCCCAGCGTCGATCCGATGCCGGTCTGGCCGCCGTCGAGGTCGAGGCAAGAATCCGGGCGGTGGCCGATGCCCCCGAACAGACGATACACTTCCGTGTCGGCCCCACGCGCGCGACGCGCACGGTGCGGGTCGCACGCGACCTGCTGCTCGAGCTCGATGGCAAGTCGCATATCGCCGGTCTCTGGTTCCTCAACGTCCCGCCGTTCCCCACGCCGCCATGATCACGACCATCGTCCTCATCCAAGCCGAGCCGCGGCTCATCCCCAAGACCGCGGCTGCCCTGGCGGGCATCGACGGCGTCACCGAGGTGTTCTCGGTATCCGGCGAGTGGGACCTGATCGCGATGGTGAAGGTCGCCGAGTACGAGCAGATCGCCGAGATCGTGACCGAGCGGTTCCCGAAGGTGCCGGGGCTCGTGAAGACGACGACGTTGACGGCGTTCCGGGCCTATTCGAAGGCCGACCTGGAGCAGGCCTGGGACATGGGCGTGGACTGAGGCCCTAGCGGCCGTCCACGCACCAGTCGAGGCCGACGCGGAAGCGTTCCACCCAGCGCGCGCCGTCTCGCTTGAGGATGACCAGCGAGGGGATCGCGGCGTAGCGCCAGGACTCCACGAACAGTTCGGCGATGCTGTCGCCGTCGACGTCCGCGAAGTTCTGTAGGCGCTGGAACTCCACCGTGCGCGCCTCGCCCACCACTGCGTGGCTGTAGCTGGCCACCAGCGTGCCCGCCGAATCCTCGGCGAGCACCAGGACCATCGCGGTGCTACCGGCGCCGGGACCCAAGTCACCCGCGTTCGGGTCGATGTAGCTGGCGAGCAGCGTGCGGCCCGCGGCGCCGACACCGGTGCGGATCCAGCGCGCGTGGTAGTCGAGTCCGTTCAGGTCTTCGGGGCCGATATTCGCGGCGGAGGCCACGGCGCTGGCCAAGCTGCGGCCCTGCGCATCCGCGCCGGCCGGGACGGCGCGATTGTCGACGCGCTGCGCCAGCGGACGCGAGGAAGCCAGTAGCTCAACCGTTTCCTCGAGCGAGACGGTCGGGCGAAGCAGGCCCAGCGCGTGTGGGACGATGCGCCTGCATCCGGGCACCGAATACAGCGGTGCGCTGTCCGCCGGCCACATCCCGCGGACGATCTCCAGTGTGCCGGCCGCCAGGCCATTGCGGTACATCGCGTACTGGCGGCCCATCGCAAAGAGGCTGGAATCGACGATGCGCCAGCCGGTCTCGCTGAGGCTCAGCGGCTCGAAGCTGCCCCCACGGACGACGGCGATGGGCGCGAGCTTCGGCGCCTCGCGGGGTCCGAAGACCTGGAAGAGGACGGTCGAGGAGTCCGTGAGGTCGGTGAACGCCTCGCGTTCCGCGTCGTCGGGGGCGCGGGTCTGCTTGTCGCAGGCGATGATGAGGGCTAGGATGCTCGCGATGAGCGCGGTGCGCCGCATCCAGCCAAGCTATGACCCGTCGCAGGGGGCGGCAAGCGCGCGCGGTATCCTCGCCGCCCTGCGCGCCAGCGGCGTCGCGGCGGCCGCCCAAGGAAGCCCGCTGGAGGTCCGGGAGCCCGAGGCGTCCCCCCGGATTGAGACTGCCGACCCGGTGGAAGGGCAGGCCGTGGAAGTCCGGGCGGTCACGGGGCCGCCGGTGGTCGGCATCTCCGCGTTTCTGGACGGCATCCAGCGCTCGACCGTGCGCGCGCACGTCGGGACGGTCCCCGTCGTCCACGGTGCCGTGGCGGCGGCGGTGCGAGTCCGCGACGGGCGCCGACTTCGCACCTGGGAGGAGCCGCAGCGCAGCCACGCCTGCTTCCTTCCGGCGGCCCTTCTGGATCCCGCGTGGGTCGCGGGACTGGCGTCGCGCTGCGAGGTCGTGGATACCTTGGCCGACCTCGAAGCAGGTGCGGAGCCGCCGCGGCATCCGAGCGACCTCGCCGCCCGTGCGCTCACGGCGGTGCAGCGTCGACGGGAGCGCGCCGAGCTGGCCTTGGCGACCGTGTGGACGGAGCGCGGCTCCGGCACTCTGCTGATTGACGGCGGCATCTCCGGAAGCGAGGCCGTGGCACGGAGCGAGGCCGTGGTCGGCGTGGTCAAGTCGCATCGCACGCTCTACGCCCCGGGTGAGTCGCTGCCCTTGGTGCTCGGACTCCGCGAAGGCGAGCGCACGACCGCCGTGGTGTTGTCGTCGCCGCGGCGATTCCCGGTGGCGACCTGGTACCTGCGCTTGCGCACGTCCGCATCGCGCGGGCCGATGTTCGGTCTCGTGCGCGTCGAGGTGTCGGCGCAGGACCCCATATCTCTCAGCGCGCGCGCCGACCTGGTGTCCCGCTGGCTGCTCGCCGAGCGCAGTCCCGTGTCGCTGCCAGATGCGCGCTGGGACGTGATGGTCTACGGCATCCGCGAGTGCGAGGAATACCTTTCGGCCATCCTGCCATGACGACGCCAACATCGCCCCAAGTGCTTGGCCGTGTGGTGGCCACCGAGCGCCGGCCCAACACGCCGCACGAGTTCCACTTCTGGACCGCGCTGGACGCCCCGGTGGGTATCGGGACCATCGTGCGCGTGGACTCGGAGCGCCCGATCAATGGCGTGCTGCCGGCCATCTATGGAGTGGTGACCGAGGGCTTCGGCTACACGGACCTGCAGACGCCGCTACACGATGTGTTGGGTGCGGATGGGCAACCGGGCGCCTCGCAGCTCGCGCCGACGGAGCGCACGGAGATCCGGCTCTATACGGCAGCCGTGCTGCGCCACGTGCCAGAGGAGCCGCTGCAGCCGGTGCCTATGGGCAGCGTGCACCTGGCCAGCGAGGCCGACGTGCAGGCCGCGCTGCGGATGGACAGCTACGCACAGGGCGAACAGCGGCGGGCGATTCCGGTGGGGATGTATCGCGCGGGCGGCACCCAGGCCGGCGTGCACCTCGATGCCGACTTCCTGCTCGGGCCCGAGGCGGCGCACCTCAGCATCTCGGGCGTGTCCGGACTGGCGACGAAGACCAGTGCCGTCGAGTGGTTGCTGGCGAGCATCTTCGCGCACTTCCCGCAGGAGAAGGGCGGGGTGGCGGCGGTCTGCTTCAATGTGAAGGGCCCCGATCTCTGCTTCCTTGACCAGCCTGCCTCACAGCTGGATGAGACCGATCGCGGGATCTACGAGGCACTGGGGATCCCGGCGGAGCCCTTCCGGAACGTGCGCTACTTCGCGCCGTGGACGGCCAAGGGCTACCAGCTGGCGACGCTGCGTTCGAACGAGGCGCTGCAGGGCAACGTGCAGCCGCTGACCTGGGGCCTGCGCGAGACACTCGAGTATGCCGAGGTCCTGCTCAACAAGGATGACGTGGACGCCAAGGCCGATGCGCTGATCGACTTCATCAAGGAGCGTGTGCTGGACCAGGTCTTCACTGACGACGAGCTCGGCCTGCGCGCCGAAGTGCGCACCTTCGGCGACCTCGAGCGCTGGTTCTCCGACCTGTTGCGGGGGATCGAGAACCGGGAGCGGCAGAGCGATGTCTGGCGCACACACCATGTGGCCACCATTCGCAAGGTCCGCAACCGCCTCAGCAACATCTCCACGCGCTGCAAGGGGCTGGTCACCGACGACGGCACGGTTTCCGACCTGCCGTTCGGAGAATTCGAGGATCGCGCGGTCTACGTGGTGGATGTCGCCAACCTCGAGGAGGACGCGCAGGACCTGGTGTTCGCGCGCGTGGTCTCGCAGCTGCGTGAGTCGCTGGAGAAGCGGCAGCTTGGCGTCTCGCAGGTCGTGGTCTTCGTCGACGAGCTCAACAAGTACGCGCCGAACGACGGCCCCGACACCTACGTGCGCAAGATGCTGCTCGACATCGCGGAGCGAGGACGCTACCTGGGGATGGTGCTGTTCGGGGCGCAACAGTTCCGCTCGCAGGTGCATCGACGCGTGGTCGGCAACAGCGGGACCGCGCTGTACGGCCGGATGGACCCTGACGAGTTGGCCACGCCGGGCTACCAGACCCTGGCGCCGGCCACGAAGGCGAGGCTCGCCACGCTGGAGAAGGGCCAGTTGATGGTGCGCCACCCGCACTTCGGCCAGCCCATCTTTGTGCGCTTCCCGCGACCGGCGGTGCTGGCGGGGCGTGAGGGCGTGGAGCGATTCCCGCCCGCCGAGGACCTGCCGCTGGACGCGGCGTTGACGCGGGCGTTGCGGCGACTGGACCCAAACATCACCCTGGCAGCCGTGCAAAAGGAGCTCGCGCTGGCCGGCGACAGCGAGGACGAGATCATCCAGGCGCGGAACCGTACGATCCAAACGCGCCCGGAAAACGTACTGGCCTTCTTCCGTTCGCAGCTGCGCAAGCGTGTGGACCGACAGGCCGTGTCGCGCGCGCCGACGCCCGCGTTACGGGCGACCCCGGAAGACGACCCGTATGGCGGCTAGGGCGAGCCAGTCGTCCGCCGCACGGCCCTCGATTCGATAGCGCGTCATTGCCTCCCGCGCCGAGGGTGAGGCCGTAGATTCCCCCGGAGAGTGCGCCTCATCCACCTCTCCGACCTGCACCTCGGCTTCCGCCAGTTCCAGCGGCAGACCGCGGCCGGCATCAACCAGCGCGAGGCCGATGTCGCGAAGTCGTTCGCGCGCGCCATCGACCGCATCATCGAGGTGGCGCCGGAGGTCGTGCTCGTCGGTGGTGACGTGTTCCACACGGTGCGTCCCACGAACACGTCGATCCTGCACGCCTTCAACCAGTTTGCGCGCTTGGTGCAGGCGCTGCCGCAGACGAAGGTCGTGATTGCGGCTGGCAACCACGACATGCCGCGGTCGAGCGAGACGGTGTGCATCCTGCGCCTCTTCGCCGCACCGCTGGGCATCCACGTGGCTGACCGCGAGGCAAAGCGCTTTGCCTTCGAGGATCTCGACCTCTCGGTGCTTGCCGTGCCGGACCTGCCGCCGGGCACGGTGGACTTCGCACCGGACCCCGAGGCCAAGTACAACGTGCTGCTACTGCACGGCGAGGTCACGGGTGCGATTCCACAGGCGGCGAAGGGCGAGAATCCTGATCGCGCTGCGATGCAAATCCCGGTCGAGGATGTTGCGCGCACCGGCTGGGACTACGTCGCGCTCGGGCACTACCACGTGTACACGCGCATCGCTGAGCACGTGTACTACTCGGGCTCGCTGGACTACACGAGCACGAACCCCTGGGGCGAGTTGGCCGCCGAGAAGGCGGCGAAGCTGCCGGGCAAGGGCATGATCGAGCGCGATCTCGCCACGGGAAAGCAGACCTTCCACCCACTGCCAGTCTCTCGGCCGTTCATCGACCTCCCGGCCGTGGACGGTCGCGGGATGTCCGCGGCCGACCTCGATGCGCAGATCCAGAAGGCTGCGGACCGCGTTCCGGACGGCATCGACGGCAAGGTGCTGCGCCTGGTAATCACGAACGTCCCGCGGCACATCGCCCGGGAGATCGACCACAAGGCACTGCGCGAGCTGCAGCGGCGCGCGCTGAACTTCCAGCTCGACACGCGGCGGCCGCAGGTCGTGCGCCAGCGCGGCACGGGCGCGCCCGGCCGTCGCCCGTCGCTGGCCGAGACGCTGCGCGAGTCGCTGGCGGCCCGTGCGCTGCCGAACGGCGTCTCGCGCGACGAGTTCCTCGCGCTCGGGCTGCGCTATCTCGATGAAGCCGAGCAGTCGGAGTTGGCGCGCGCCCTGCCAGGCGGTGACCCGTGAGACTCACGCGGCTGCGGCTGACGAACTTTCGGCAGCACACGGACACGGACCTCGAGTTCTACTCGGGACTCACAGGGATCATCGGCCCCAATGGGGCGGGCAAGTCGACGATCCTCGAGGCCATCGCCTGGGCGCTGTACGGCGGCGGCACGGTGCGCGGCGGCAACGACTCAATCCGTTTCCAGCGCGCGGCGCCGCGTTCGCCCGTGCGCGTGGAGCTGGAGTTCGAGCTGGCCGGACATCGCTACCGCGTGGTCCGCGGGCTGACCAGCGCGGAGCTCTATCTCGATGGCGGCGAGGAACCGGTCGCGGTGTCGGTGACTGCCGTTGCCGAGATGCTGCAGCGCCGCATTGGGATGACGAAGACGGAGTTCTTCAACACCTACTTCACGGGCCAGAAGGAACTGGCCGTGATGCAGGCGCTGACGTCGGGTGAGCGCGCGCAGTTTCTCTCGCGTGTGCTGGGCTACGAGAAGCTGCGCGTGGCGCAGGACCTCTGCGCGGCGCGGCGCAAGGAGCTCACCAGCGAGATCGCCGGCCTGCGCAGCGGGATGCCCGAGCGTGACGCCGTGCTCGGCGCGCTCGCCAGCGCACAGGCCACGCTGCGCGAGGCGACGACGCGCGTCGTGGATGCCGAGCGGCTGGAAACCGAGACGGGAGAGGCGTTGGCGGCAATCGCGCCGCGCTGGCTCGCGGCGCAGACCGGCCGCGAGGAGCGGGAGCGTGTCGAGCGCGAACTCGCGGGCATCGATGGCGAGGACGGTGCGCTCGCCCGTACCGAGCACGGCGTCGGCGATGAACTGAAGGCCATTGCGACCGCGCGCGAGCAATTGGCACCGATGCAGCCGGAGGTCGAGCGCCTTGCGGCGGTGACCGAGGCACTCGAGCGGCAGCGCACGCTGCAGGCGGGCGAGGGGCGGCGTCGCGCGCTGCTGACCTCGCGCACAAACGTCTCCACCGATGCCGCGGCCCTCGAGACCGAAGCGGAGCGCCTGCGCCTCACGGTGGCCGAGGAGCCGAATGTCGTCATGCAACTCACCCAGCGGCGCGAAGCGCTGGAAGCGGCGCAGTCCAAGCTGGAGTTGCGGCGCACGGAGTGGGTGCGCGAGCGCGAGAGCGTCGAGGGTCGGCTGCGCACGCTGCGCGCGACGTACCAGGACCTGCGCGACCAGCGCGAGACGCTGCTCAACGCCGGTGAGGCGGGGAACTGTCCGACTTGCACGCGCCCGCTGGGGGAACAGTTCCGCGCGGTGCTCGATGTGCTGGAGCGCCAGATGGAGACTACCGAGGCTGACGGGTCGTATTTCAAGACGCGGCGGGAGCAGCTGGAGGCGATGCCGGCGGACATCGCGCATCTCGATGAGCTGCGGCGGACGCTGCAGGGCGAGCTGAGCACACTCGAGCGGCGCGCGACCGAACTCAAGGGCGACATCAAGCGTTTGGCGACCGTCGAGCAGGAGCTCGCCAACAAGCGCGCGCGGCTGGCAACGATCGCCGGCGAGATCGCCGCAATACCGGAAGGCTACGACGAAGCGGAGCACAAGGCCCTCGAAGCCGAGCGCGCGCGCCTGGGTGAGGCCGCGCAGGTGGCGAGTCGTCTGCAGCATCAGATTGAGCGCGAATCCGCACTGAAAGCGGAGCAGTCGCAGATCCGCGAACAGCGCTCGGCGCTGGCCGAGCGGCGCGCCGGCGCGGCCGCGCGGCTCAAGGGCCTGAGCGTACCCGATGGCGACTACACCGAGCTGCGCCGATTGCACGAGGGTGTATCGGCGGCACATGCCGAGGCCGGTCAGAAGGCGGCGTCTGCGCGCGCCGGCCGCGACCTGGCGCAGGCCGCGGTGCAGCGTGCCGAGCAGGAGCGCGCGGAGTTCGACTCGCTGTCGGCCAAGGTCGCCGCGCTCGACGAGCAGCGACGGCTGCACGAGGAGCTGCACCGTGCCTACTCCGAGCTGCGCAACGACCTGAACTTCCAGCTGCGCCCCGACATCTCGGAGATCGCCAGCGAGTTGCTGCGTACGCTGACGGATGCGCGGTACAGCGAGTTGGAGCTGGACGACAAGTATCGCCTCGTGGTGCTCGAGGATGGCGTGCCGAAGCCGGTCATTTCGGGCGGCGAGGAGGACGTCGCGAACCTGGTGCTGCGACTGGCCATCTCGCAGATGATCGCCGAGCGCGCTGGGCAGTCGTTCTCGCTGCTGGTGCTCGACGAGGTGTTCGGTTCGCTCGATGACGTGCGGCGGGCGAACGTGGTGTCGCTGCTGCGTGGCCTGCAGGACCGCTTCGACCAGGTCATCGTCATCACGCACATCGAAGGCGTCCGCGACGGGCTTGACCGCGTGATCGAGATCGGTGTGGACCCGGCGACCGGGGCGGCGGTGGTCACCAGTCCTGATCCCGTGGAGGCCGAAATGCATCTCCTTGGGTCGGAGGCTGTCGCGTGACGGAGCCGGCGACAAGAATCGGCGGTCCGTTCCCGATCAAGGTCGAGGACATCGCGCCGTTGAACGAGTTGTTTAGCGAGGCGTTCAGTGAACGCTATCGTCGGGACGGGATGTCGGGGGTTCGGGTTCCGCCGCTAAATCCGGCCATCTGGCGCTTCGCCTTGGAGAGCGCCGGCGAGGGTGCGATGCTCTGGCGCGATGGCGCCGGCGCCTTGGCGGCGTTCAACCTCGCCCACGCCTCGGGCCGCGAGGGCTGGATGGGCCCGCTGGCGGTGCGCGACGACCTGCAGGGCCGCGGACTGGGGGCGACCATCGTGCGCGCGGGCATCGAGCATCTGCGGCGCGTGGGCTGCACGACGATAGGGCTCGAGACGATGCCCCGGACGATGGACAACATCGGATTCTACGCCGGACTGGGATTCCTGCCGGCGCCGCTGACCATCACCGTGACGATGGACGGGACAGGTGGCGCAGCGCCCCCGGAACTGCTGGGTCGATTGGGCGCCGGCGACCGCGAGCGTTCCATGAACGAGATGCGCGCGCTCACCGAGCGCGCACGTCCCGGCGCGGACTACACGCGCGAGGTTGCGGTCAGCCTGCACCACGCCATCGGCGACGTGGTCCTGCATCGCGACGCCGACAGGCGACTGCGCGGCTTCGCGCTGTACCACGACGTGCCGTTGGTGGAAGGTCGAAGCCGTGAGGAGCTGCGTGTGCTCAAGCTCGTCGCCGCATCGCCGGACGACCTGATGGCCTTGGTGGATCTCGTGCGGGTGCAGGCGCGCCGCAGCGGGGCGCTGCGTGCGGCGTTTCGCGTGCAGGGGGAGTTCTCGTCCGCATTTCGCGTGCTCGTCGCGCACGGGGCGCGGGTGCGCTGGACGGACCTTCGGATGACGCTTACCGGGGCGGGCGAGGCCAGCGGTGGCGAGGGTATCGCGCTGTCGAACTGGGAGATCTGAGACGGCGCGCTACTTGGCCTTGCGGGCGCGCTCTCCGCGCTTCACCGCGCCAAACACGATGAAGAACACCCCAAGCGTGAGAAACAGGTGAATGAAGCCCGGCGCCTCCCACAGGAAGGTGCCGCCGGCCCAGAGCGCCAGCATACCGATGCCGATGACGGTCAAGAGATCCATGGGCGTGTCGAAACTGTGATGCAAGGGTGATTGACGCGGCGCCGACGGCGCTCCTACATTCCTCCCACGATCTACGGGACGGAGAGATCTACTTTTTGAGCCGATAAGTCCTACGAAACGGATCCGACATCTCTGCAACCGTCATGCCCGGACGCCGGGAAGACGCCAACAGGGTGAGGGCCTCATCCATTCGACAGGGCTTCAAAAACCCTCTTCGCTCCCCTTCCTAGCCGACGCCTCGAGGCCCCGCGCCCCGAGGCGTCGGTGCGTTTGCCACTCGCGGAACCGCGGTCACGGCGACACGCTTAATGTAGTCCTGCTGGCGCTGCCTCGCCGTGGTCCACCGTCGTCCCATCGCAATGCCCATTGTCACCGTCACCCGCCTCGTCCGTTTCAATGCCGCGCACCGCGTCTACAATCCCTCGTGGAGCGATGAGCGGAACCAGGCCACCTTCGGGAAGTGCAACAATCCGAACTGGCACGGGCACAACTACACGCTGGAGATCACGGTCGAAGGCCGGGTGGATCCCGAGACGGGCTACGTGCTGGACCTCGGCGAGGTGAAGCGCATCGCCCAGGACGAACTGGTGCGGCATGTGGACCACAAGAACCTCAACCTCGACGTGCCGTTCATGCAGGGAACCATCCCGACGACGGAGAACTTGGTCTTGGCATGCTGGCGCGTCCTCGCGCCGAAGCTGGCCCCGGCGCGCCTCGTGCGCCTCAAGCTCTGGGAGACGGAGAACCACTATGTCGAATACGACGGCCGCTGAGCGCGCTCGCGCCGCGGCACGGGCCGCGTCCGCCCCCGACGCGTTCGAGGCCGCGGTCGGCAGCAATGCCGACCGCATGCTGGAGTTCGAGAACCTCGTCCGTCGCGAACTCGAGCTGATCGGCGAGGACCCCGCGCGCGAGGGATTGCTCAAGACCCCTGAGCGCGTGGCCAAGTCGATGTCCTGGCTCACGCGTGGCTACGAGATGAACGTCGAGGATGTCATCGGCGACGCCGTGTTCGAGGAGGAGCACGAGTCGATGGTGATGGTTCGCGACATCGAGCTCTACTCGATGTGCGAGCACCATATGCTGCCGTTCTTCGGGAAGGCGCACATCGCCTACATCCCGCAGGGGCGGATCGTCGGGCTGTCGAAGCTGCCGCGCATCGTCGAGGTCTTCGCGCGGCGCCTGCAGGTGCAGGAGCGGCTCACGGAACAGATCGCGCAGGCCATCCAGGACGTGCTGCGACCCGAAGGTGTCGGCGTCGTCATCGAGGCCGAACACCTGTGCATGATGATGCGCGGCGTAGAGAAGCAGAACTCCAGGACCATCACCTCGGCCCTCAAGGGATCGTTCCGCAACGATCCGATGACGCGCGACGAGTTCCTGCGCCTGGCGCACGGTCCGCGGCGGTGAGTGGCGCGCTGGCCGGCCGTACGGCGCTGGTCACGGGCGCGTCGCGCGGCATCGGCGCGGCGGTGGCGCGCGCCCTGGCGGGAGCCGGGGCGCGCGTGGTCTTGGTGGCGCGCTCCGTGTCCGACCTTGAGGCCCTGGCGGCGACACTGCCGCACGAGGCCGCCGTCGTGTCGGCGGACCTCTCACAGGATGCCGCCGTACCCACGGTCGCCGTGGCCGCACGCGAGGTGTTGGGCGGGGCGGATCCGAGCATCCTCGTACACGCAGCGGGCACCTTTCCGTTGGCGACGGTGGACGCGAGCACGGACGCCGACATCGCGACGGCGATGGCGCTCAACGCCGCCGTGCCGCTGCGACTGACGCGCGAGTTCCTGCCGGGCATGCGCGCGCAGCCAGGCGGCCACGTCGTGATGATCGGCAGCATTTCCGACCGGCACGTGTTTCCCTCGAATGCCGTCTACGCGGCCAGCAAGCACGCGCTGCGGGCGGCAACGGAGGCGCTGCGCGCCGAGACGCGCGGGACGGGCCTGCGCACAACGCTGGTGTCGCCGGCCGCGACGGATACGCCGATCTGGGATCCCTACGATCCCGACGCGTCGGACGGACTGCCCAGCCGGGCGGCGATGCTGCGGCCCGAGGATGTGGCCGACGCGGTGCTCTGGGCCGTTACGCGGCCCGCGCACGTGGACGTCGACGAGCTGCGGCTGTCGCGGAGCTGAGATTCCTCTGGAGAGGAACCGCGAACTGCTGGCCACAGAGGCACAGAGACACAGAGAGCCTTGGTGCACGAAACGGCCTTCGGGTCTTCTCCACGCGAACGTCAAATGGGGCTCGGCGGAGAGATCTTTCCGCCGAGCCCCACAGTCTTTGCTCCTTGGAAAACCCCAGAGGGCTGGTCGCGCCCTGGCACCTCTGTGTCTCTGTGCCTCTGTGGCAATTAGGTGAAAGCCACGGGAATCGCAAATTCTGTGAAGCGCGCGAGACCTCAGCCCGCTCCCATGCCGGCGTTGAGGTCGTTCTCGAATTCGTCCGCCAGCGACAGCGTCACCTGCTCGAAACTCCGCGTGCGCTCATAGAGCGCCCGCTGCCGCTCGGCACTCGTGGGGCCACCGTCGGCGAGGGCCTGCAGCATGCTCGCGTACACGCTGTCACGCTCCATGTACCCGTCCGTGGTCAGCTCCTCGAGCGTCTGCTTGAGATACGCGCGCACCGGCATCGTATCCCCGTCGTTGCTGGTGATGTATTCCGCCTCCAGGCCGTGGCGCGAGGCGCGCCACTTGTTCTCGCGGACGCGCCAGGCGGGCGGGAGCCCGCGCTCCTGCCCTGAGGCCACGCGCGCGCCGGCGCGCTTGGCAAGGCTCTGCGCAAGGGCCACGATCATTGCCGTCTCGCGCAGCGACGCGAGACCGTCGCAGACGCGAATCTCCACGGTGCCGTACCGCGGGCTGGGACGGATGTCCCACCAGAGGTCCTTCAGTGATGTGATGGCGTGTGCCCGCTGCAGCGTCGTCACCAACTCGCAGAACTCGGTCCAGTCGTGCACCAGCTGCGGCATGCCGCCAGTCGGGAGCGCCTCAAACACCGTGATGCGCGACGACGCCAGTCCGGTGACCTCGCCCTGATTGAAGGGCGAACTGACGGAGCAGGCGAGGAGAAGGCCGAGATCGTGCAGGAGGTCGTTCTGCACGGCGATCGCCGTCTCGGGGTCGGGCATGCCCACGTGCACGTGCAAGCCGAAGATGAGCAGCCGACGGGCGATCCACTGATTGCGCGCCACGAGGCCGTGGTAACGCTCGTGCGGGAACAGCTTGCGCTCCTGGTAGCGTGCGGTGGGATGCGTACCGGTCGAGAGAAAGCGCACGCCCAGCTCGCGGGCCACGGGCATCATCTTCCGGGCCGTATCGCGCAGGTCCTGCTCCGCGTGGGCGGCGTCGCGACAGATGCCAGTGTTCATCTCAATCATGGATTGGAAGAACTCCGGGCTCAGTCGCGGTGGGCCGCTCCAGGCATTCAGGAGCTGCGCGGCCTTCGGGGCCAACTCCAGCGTCTGGCGGTCGACGATGGCCAGTTCGACCTCGACGCCGAGCGTGTAGGGTTCGGACTTTGCGAAGTCGAGCATTGGGGCGGGACCGGGGGACAGCGCGCGGGTGCCTGCAGCCGCGCGGAACTCCCTAAGTTACCACCGATGCGGTCCCGACCGAACCCCGCCGATGCGGCTTGAACTGGCCGAACGGCTCCGCTGTCCAGGCACACACGCGGCCACGCCACTCGTGGTTGTGGCGCAGCGAACCGTCGAGCGCGAGTTGCTCGATGGGGTCGCGGGCTGCCCCGTGTGTCGGCTAGAAGCACGATTCGCCGATGGAGACCTGCTCCTTCCCGGCGCGTCGGACAGCGTTGCATCAACCGACGCTCTGCCAGGCGAGGAGGAGTTGCTCAGGCTGGTGGCCCTACTCGGGCTCGCCGAGCCCGGTGGTGCGGTGCTCTTGGTCGGCAACTATGCGCGTTTCGCCGCAGCGCTTGTGGCCGAAATCGACGTCCGTGCGGTGGTGCTGGGTGCGGCGCCGCGCACGTCCGGCGTCTCAGCGGTACGCGGAGCGCAGCAAGTGCTGCCCTTCAGCGATGCGACCTTCCGTGCTGCGGCGATCGGTGCCAGCACCCCGATGCCACTGCTGCTCGACGTCGTGCGTGGCGTGGCGCCAGGCGGACGCGTGGTCGGCGCGCTGCCGCTGGAACGGCCCGCATCCGTGCGCGAGTTGGCCCGCGACGAGCGTGAATGGGTCGGTGAAGTCGAACGCGGCGCAAGCGGCATCGTGCCGCTGCGCCGCGCCTAGTCCGACCAGGCCCGCGACTCGCCGGCGCCGCTAGTCCGCGCCCGTGTACAGCGAGTCAATCAGCGTCTTGTACTGCTGATCCACGACTTTTCGTTTCACGCTCAGTTTCGGCGTCAACTCGCCGCGCTCGATCGAGAAGTCGTGCTCGAGCAGGCCGATCTTCTTCGGCTTCTCGAAGCTCGCCAGGCCCTCGACGGTCCCGAGCACTTCCTTCTCCATCTTCGCCTTGATGGTCGGCATCTCGAGCAGCTGCTTGCGGTCCGTCCAGATGATGTTCTTGAGCGCTGCCCACTTCTCGAGGTTGTCCCAGTTCGGCACGATGAGCACGGCCGGGAACTTGCGCTTGTCGCCGATCATCACGGCCTGCGAGACGTACTTGTTGGTCTTGATGCGGTTCTCGATGGGCTGCGGCGCGATGTTCTTCCCGCCCGCCGTCACGATGATGTCCTTCTTGCGGTCCGTGATCCGCAGGAAGCCATCTTCGAGCACGCCGATGTCGCCGGTGTGGAACCAGCCCTCACCGTCGATCACCTCGGCCGTCGCGTCCGGCCGGTTGTAGTAGCCCTTCATCACGTGGGGGCCGCGCGTGATGATCTCGCCGTCCTCGGCGATCTTGACCTCGACGCCGGCGACCGGCTTGCCCACGCTGCCGATGCGGAAGGCATCGTCGCTGTTCACGGCAATCACGGGTGACGTCTCGGTGAGGCCGTAGCCCTCGAGGATCTTGAGCCCCGCCGCGTAGAAGAACTTGTTGATGCTCGGCGTCAGCGGTGCACCGCCCGAGACGAAGTAGCGGAGCCGACCACCGGTGCGTTCAATCAACTTGGAGAACACCAGCTTCTGCGCGATGCCGTACTTCCAGGCCAGCAGGCCCCCCGGCTCCTGGCCCGCGAGCTTCTGGTTGGCCCACTTGTCGGCCACGGCCACGGCCCAATGGAAGATCTTGGCCTTCACCGCGCCGCCGCTCACCGCGTTCTCGAGCACGCGCGCATACATCTTCTCGAACAGTCGCGGCACCGACATGCAGAAGTGCGGTTTCACCTCGGAGAGGTTGAGCGGCACGGTGTCGATGCTCTCCGCATAGGCGATGCTCACGCCCATCGCGAAAAAGAGGTAATCGCCCATCCGCTCGAAGATGTGCGAGAGCGGGAGGAAGCTGAGCGCCACCTCGCCCGGGCGCACCGGCACCTTCTGCTTCGAGCCCTCGACGTTCGACGCGATGTTGTCGTGCGTCAACATCACGCCCTTGGGCAGGCCCGTGGTGCCCGAGGTGTAGATCAGCGTCGCGAGGTCGTCGGGCTTCACCGTGAGTGCATTCTGCTTGAACTCAGCGGCCTTGGCGTCCGAGTCGAGTGCCGCGCCCTTCGCCGCGAGTTCGGCAAAGGTCATGTCGGCGCCGGCCGGCTTGGGCTCCACGAAGCTGATGATCGTGCGCACCGTCTTGAGTTGGTCGCGCACGGAAGCGGCCTTGGCTGCCTGGTCCGCCGTGGAGACGAACAGCGCCACTGCCCCGGAGTCATTCAGTGGGTGGACGACTTGGTCCGCCGGTAGCGTCGGATACACCGGCACATCTGTCATCCCCGAGCAGAGACAGGCCCAGTCCGCCATCGCCCACTCAGGACGGTTCTCGGACATGATGCCAACGCGCTCGCCGCGTTGCACGCCAAGGCTGCCCAGCCCGAGTGCGACCTGCCGGACCCGACGCAGCACCTCGTCGTGGGAAATCGGCTGATATTTGCCGTCCTTCTTCACCTGGTAGGCGTTCGGCAGCCGATGCCGCTCGACCGCGTCGAAGAAGAGCTGCGTGAGTGTCCCTGGCGTGGGACGGGGACCGCCGCTGGCAATCATCGGCTTGTGCTCCGCTGGGGAATCCTGCTGGCGCTACAGCGTGGGGGGCGTGATGGTGACAACGTACCGCACCGGGCTACCCGCAACGTGGGCGCCGAGGTACTTGATCTCTGCGACCACGATGAAGCTGTCGGGCTGCAGCGGCAACAAGTTGGTGTAGACCCGCAGCCGGCGCGAGGCACCGCCGTCCGTCTTGGTCGTGTCGAACAGCGTGTGCCGCTGGCCGGAAGCGGCCCAAAGCGCCGCGGTGGAGGTGTCCGTCGGGGCCAAGGTGTCGCCGTTATAGATGATGCGCCATCGCACGAGCCAACCCGGCACATTGGCGTTCTCGCTGCCGACGATGTCCGTGGTGTGCAGCGCGAGCGTGAGTGCGGGGCTGACGTTCGCGCTGCCGTCTGGAATGCGGTACTCGAACCCGACGGCGGTCGGGCCGGGCACGACATCGCTAGGCGCGCGCGTCACCGTGATGCTGCGCTGCTGCGACTGCAGTCCGCTGTACGACGCCACCACGCGTACCGCGCCAGAGCGTCGCGCCGCCACCATCACGCCTGCGGTGTCAATTGTCACGCCGGTATCCAGCGAGACGTAGCGAACATCGGCGTCCGCGATGGCCACTCCGCTTCCGTCGTAAACCGTGGCGCGCAGGGGAGCGGCAGCGCCGCTCGTGTCGCGCATCGTGTCACCAGTGACGAGTGACGGGAAGGGAATGCCGGTGAAGTCGATGGCGGAGACGCCGCTGGTCGTGCCTGTGAGCTCAAGGCAACCACCCGTGGCCGCCGCCACGAGGGCCAGCGGTAGCAGCCAGCCACGGCGCGCCGTCATTCCGGGATGCCGATCCGTTCCGCGAGCCGCGTGGCGAGGTTCACGTAGGCCTGCGAGGCCTCGTCCGCCGGCGAGCGCACCACCGCCGGCTGCCCGGCCGCAAACGCCTCGGCGATGGCCGGGCTGCGCGGGATCACCACGTCGAGCATCAAGTGGGCTGGCACCTTCTCGCGGATGTACTCGACCGTGCTCTCGCAGGCAGGGTTGCCCGCCTCGTACATCGTCAGCAGGATGCCGTCAAAGACGAGCTGCTCGTGCGTGGCCACGATGTCCTGTACCCCACGCAGGATCTGTGGGGTGGTCTGCAGCGCCAGCGGTTCGGCCTGCAGCGGGATGAGCACGCGGTTGGCCGAGCCCAGGGTGCGGCGCGTGACGGGTCCCAGGCCGGGCGGTGTGTCGACGACGACGATGTCGCAGCGCTCGCTGGCCGCGGCGAGCATCCGCGGCAGCAGGTCCGAGGCGGCGATCTGCTCCTGGTAGTTCGTGTGGTCGGCGAGGTCAGTGACGCTGCCGGCCAGCATCACGCGCAACCAGGGCAGCGTGGTCGGCAGCAGCACGTCGCGCAGCGAGCGTTCGCCGGCGAGGTGGTCCGCGAAGCCATAGCTTGGGTGGCCCTTCCGGAGGCCGGCGCCGAAGCGCACGGAGCCCTGTGGGTCCACGTCCACGAGCAGCGTCTTCATGCCACGGCGGGCGAAGGCGGCGGCGAGGTTCACGGCGGTGGTCGTCTTGCCGACGCCGCCCTTCTGGCTCACGACTGCGAGAATGCTCCCCAACGTCAGGTCCCGGGCGAGGGTGGCGTACTGTCGGCGGCCTGCAACTGGTCAAGCGTCTGCTGGGCGTGTGCCACCCAACGTTCGGCGTCAGGCCCCGACGGAGGGTGCGCAAGGAATGCACGCAGGTGCTTCACGGCGAACTGCGGGTCCCCGCGCTTGATCAACAGATAGGCGAGTCCGTAGTGCGCGCCGGCCTGCGAAGGGTCGATCTCGAGGGCTTTGCGATAGGCGCGAATCGCTTCCTCGACTCGCCCCAGTCGGCTCAGCGCAATCGCCAGGTTCTGCAAGACCTTGAGGTCGTCCGGACGCTCGCGGAGGGCCAGCCGGTACGACGTGACCGCGGCGTCCAAGTCGCCCTGACGCTCCAACACCAACGCCTCGTTCAGGTAGTCGAGGCGTTTCCGATCCTGCGAGGTGTCGGTGCGGCCGCCGAAGAGGCGGTCCCAGAAGGACATAGGCGAGTTTCGGGGGCGAAAGCGGGCGTCGGCGGGAAGCTATAGATGGGCAGGGGGGTGGGCAACCGCGCCGGTTCCGGCCCTCTGCACCGGCCGGTATGTTGCGCAAAGCACCCATCACCGAGAGCCGACGATGCCTGCGCGCCGCCCTTCCGCCCCTGCCGCTCCCCGCGAGACGATGCTTGTGGAGTGGCCGCTGTTCGGTGAGCTCTCGCGCGCGCTGGCGCTCAAGGTGTCGAAGAGCTTTGACCCGGAACTCGTGGTCGGCGTGGCCACGGCCGGCGTCGTGCCTGGTGCCGTGGTTGCGGCGATGATGGATCGGCCGTTCCACTCCATCATTGTCAGCCGCCGGTATCGGGCCGAGGCGGTGCGTGAGACGCCTGCGGTGCTCTCCGGCGCGCCGGCCGATGTCGTGGGTCGCCGCGTGTTGATTGTCGATGAGACCTGCAACAACGGCGAGACACTACGGCTGGCGATTGCCGCCATCGTCAATGCCGGGGCGCGGGAGGTAAGGACCGCGGTGAGCTTCAAGACCGGGCCGTACGAGCCGGACTTCTACGCACTAGAGACTGAGGCACAGATCGTGTTGCCTTGGGATCGCGAGACGATCGTCGGCGGGCAGCTCGTGCCAAATCCGAAGTACGAGGGGCTCTAGAATCTCGCCCCCACGCCCTCGCGCTGTCCTGCCAGCGCCGCCCGGATCCGCGCCGCCGTCACCGCCCGGTGCGACACGTGCCAGACCACCTGCCCGCCTTCCAAAATCAGGATCTGCGGCGACTCGTGCCGGACGTGGAAGTGTGACTCGATGGCGTCCGCCATCGCACGCTGGGCAAACACGTCCACCTGGTGGACCGTGACATCATCCTCGCGGACGAGTCGCGCGACCTCCTGCGCGGCGACCCAGGAGAGCGAGCAGGTCGGCGAGTGCTTGTAAACGACGGTCGTGCCTGGCATCGCGGCGAGCTCGTCGACGGAGGCGGCAACAAGGGGTTGGATCGGCATACGAGGCAACAAGCCCCGCGGGGCTGAGCAGGTTCCCTGTGCGCTGCGTACCATTGGTTAGGCGCGCGCAGTCTCGTGCGCGCTTCCCCTACCTGACGTGCATACAGGAGGCATCGCCATGACCATCACCACCTCCCCGCGCGCGACGGTGCTCGCCGCCGCGCTGGCTCTCGCGCTCGTGCCGGCTGCCGCTGCGGCCCAACAAGGGCAGCGCGCCTCGAACCCGCGCGCCGACTCGCTGCGGACCGCCCAACGCCTCGACGCCGAGGGCAATCACACGGCGGCCCGCGCCATCTTCCAGAAGCTGATCGACAACGCGCCCGACGAGGCCGCGCGCGCCGCCGCCAACCGCCGCATGGCGATGTCCTACGGCTACGATGGCAACTGCGCCAAGGTCATCGAGCACGAGGAACGCGTGATTGCCTACTGGCGGACGCAGCGAGCGGTCGAACCGCAGAACGCGCACTATCAGGAAGGCGAGATGGCCAATGAAGCCGCGCGCGTCTGTCACGACGCGGGCTTCTTCGACGAGGCCGAGCGTTACTACCGTCGCGGCTCGGAGCTCGGCAACATGGAGCCCGCGCCACGCACGCACCCGAAGTCGCTCTGGGACTACCGCCTGGCCCACGCGATGGCGCGCATCGAGGCGCGCCGCGGCAACAAGCCCGCGGCCGAGCGCTACATCGTCGACGCGCGACGCGCGTTGGATTCGGACCCGGAGATGGCCGAGGCGCAGGAGCGCTACTTCCCCTACCTAGTGGGCTACGTGGCGCTCTACACGGGGGACCTCGCCACCGCAGAACGCGAACTCACGAAGGCGGTGGAAGCCCTCCGCAACGATCCCTTCCAAGTCGTGCTGCTCGGCATGACGTACGAGAAGATGGGCAACGCCGCGAAGGCCAAGGAGCTCTACGAGCGGGCCTTCGAGATGTCGAATGGCAGTAATCCACCGAACGTCTACTCGCGGCGTTTTACGCGAGAGAAGCTCGGTCGCTAGTTGCCAGAGTCGCCGGGCGGCGCACGGCGGCCCGGCGACCGATGGCCCGCAGCGTCTCCGGCGACTCTTGCAGCACCTGCGCCGTGGGATCACCTCCGAGGCGACCGGCCAACGGCAGCAGGACGCGGTCGCGCAGCCAACGCGGCACGGACCGCGTCTCCTCCGCGAGCGCGCCTAGGCGCGCCGAGAGCGCTGCCACCTTCGCGACGGCCGGCCCGCGTCGCCGCTCGTAGGACAACAGGCCAGCCCGCAAGTCCGGCGACTTGAACAGTTCGTCCACCAGCACCGCGGCATCGACGAGCGCGCTGTTGCCGCCCTGTCCGAGATTCGGCGCCATCGCGTGCGCCGCGTCGCCGAGCAGCACCGCGCGATCCTGCGACCATCGAGCGCAGTGAACCGTGGTGACACGATTCAGAATGAGTTCGTTCCACGACGTCAGCTGCTGGAGCAATGGAGCTGCCGCGGGATACGCGCGCGACCACGCGCTGCAAAAAGCCGCCAGGTCGTGCCGCTCCACGGCCGCCGCGGTGCTCGGGGTTCCCGCCGAGGCGTAGAGGTAGGCGCCGTTATCCACATCGAAACTGCCGAACACGCCAGCCGAGCACCACGCCTCCTCGTTCAGCGCCCGTGCGGGCACGAGTGCCCGGACATAGGCGATGCCGTCAGGTTGCAGGCGCGCACCGACATCCAGGCCCGCGCGCAACCGCGAATGCACACCGTCGGCGCCAATGAGGAGGTCGGCAGTGATCGCGCGCTCCGTGCCATCGACCTGTGCGACGAACGCCGTGCCGTCCGCCGCTGCCTGAATGAGTTCGGCGCCGAAGCAGGTCTGGATTCCAGGTTCCGCTGCAACCGCGTCGAGCAGCACGCGTTGCAGCGTGGCGCGGCGGAGCATCCGCACACCGGCATCGCCGGGCGGACGCAACAGGGTCCGACCGCTGCCATCGACGATGCGCGGCTCCGCCACCGGCCTGGCATCCGTCAGCGCGGGCCCGAGTCCCAGGGACTCCAGCACGGCAAAGCCATTCGCCGCGATGGCGATCCCCGCTCCAACCGCCTGCGCCCGCTCGACGCGCTCCAGCAGCGTCACGGTTGCTCCGGCGCGTGCCATCATCAGCGCGGCGGCGCATCCGCCTACGCCGGCACCAACGACCGTGACCCGCATGTCCTCGATTCGCATTCTCCCCTCTCCGTTGCTTGGCGTGGCTCGCTGCAGGAGCCTACGGCGCTGGCGCGGCCGCAGCGTTGTCCGAATCCGCCATCCTTGTGTCTTTGGCGGCCAGCGGCGAGACTGCGGCGATGCCAGAGAGCGTGCTCAGCGCGATGGATGCGGCGGTGGTCGAGGCGGCCGTGGCCGTCGGATTCGACCGCGCGGCGCTGCTGCTCGCCTGGGGCGGTGACCCGGCCGTGCTCGCGGATCCGGATGCCCGTGTGCCGCTCAGCCAGCACCTCGCACTCTGGGCACATCTCTCGAGGGAGCCACGCGGCCTCGAGATCGGCGCACGGCTCGGCGTCTCAGGCATGGGCGTCGTGGGCTACGCGATGCAGCACGAGGCTACCGTCCGCGAGGCACTGGCCTGGCTCGAGCGATTCCGTGCGGTGGTGCACCCGGGCGTGGTGCCGACGCTGTCGTTGCGCGACGCGCCGCAGGGCGCGCTGATGGTCCTGTCGCGGCCGGTGCCACCACCATTCGCGGCGCTGCGAGAGCCGGTCTACGCGCAGGCGGCCTCGGTGCTCTCCGTGCTGCGTACGCTCGCGGGCGACGCAATTCGGGTTCGCTTCGTCGCGTATCCCCTGCCGCGCCCGACGAATCCCGAACGCCACGAGCGTTGGTTCGCGGCACCGGTGTCCTGGGGTGGGCCGATGCTGGAGATCGCCTTCGATGCGACGCTGTTGGATCGCCCGCTGCGGCGCGCGGATCCCCGCCTGCACGGGTACCTCGCGGCACGCGCCGCCGAACTGCTCGCCAAGCTGCCAGCGGAGGATGACACCTGCGGCCGCGTACGACACGAGATCGCGACGCTGCTTGCCCGTGGAGAGCCTCGGATCGGCGCGGTGGCGAGTCGCCTCGCCCTGTCGGCTCGCACGCTGAACCGCCGACTGGCGGACGCGGACACCAGCTTCTCGGCATTGCTGGCCGAGGTACGGCGCGCACGCGCGGAGATGCTGCTGCAGGACCGCTCGTTGAGTTGCTCTGAGATTGCCTTCCTCTTGGGGTACGCGGAACCGGCGGCGTTCACCCGGGCGTATCGGCGTTGGACGGGCCGCACGCCGCAGGCGGCACGCGCACTCCCGGGTTGAGCCTTCGCTGACCCGGATTCGCGCTGTCGGGTCAAGTCGGCCCGGCCTACATTCTTCGCCGACCCTCCAACCCGCCCCCACGAATGCCCAAGCTCGCCTCCATCGGGATCGTCTCCCTCGCGGCCGCTGCCGCGCTGTCCGCCTGCTCGCCGCGCGCGGCCGACCTTGCGATCCGCAACGTGACGGTGATCGATGCCGTGCACGGCGTGCGCGCCGGGCAGACGGTGGTCGTGGACAGCGGCCGCATCGTCGCCGTACAGGACGCCGGTGAGTCCGTGCGTGCCACGAATACGGTCGATGGCGCGGGACGTTACCTGATCCCGGGGCTCTGGGACTTCCACGTCCATCTCACGTATGATCCGCGGCTCACAGCGGCGATGCCCGGCTTGTTCCTCAATCACGGCATCACAAGTGTCCGTGACACCGGCGGTGAGTTGCAGGCAGTGCTGGCGGCGGTGGCTCCCATGCGTGCTGACTCCGCGACGGCTCCCCGTGTGTTCTACGCAGGCCCGCTGCTGGATGGTGAGTACGTCGTCTACACGGGCGAGGGCCGTCCCGCGCTCGGCATCGCCAACCCCGACGTGGCGACCGCGCGCGCGAACATCGCGCGGCTGGCCGAGGCGGGCGTGGACTTCGTGAAGATCTATGAGATGGTGAGCCCCGAGGTCTTCGAGGTGCTCGTCGCCGAAGCCCGCGCGCGCAACCTGCCGATCGACGGGCACGTGCCGCTGTCCATGCGCGCACGCGAAGTCGGGCCGCGCGTGCAGTCGCTGGAGCATCTGCGGAACATCGAGATGGACTGTGCGTCGAGGCCTGACGCGCTGTTGGCCGAGCGTCGGCGGCGGCTACGCAACACGGAGCGGGTGAACGGCTTTACGCTGCGCACCAGCTTGCACAACCTGCAGCGCCTGCCGGCGGTGGCGGCGTACAACGAGGCGGAGTGCGCACAGGTGCTGACCGCGATGGGCACTACGATCCAGGTGCCGACGCTGCGTCTCAATGCGCTCGGCATTCAGCCGCCGTTCACGCGCACGGATTGGCAGGCGACGCTCGACAAGCTTCCCCAAGACGTCGCGACAGAGTGGGCGACGGCCGGTCAACGCGCTACGCAGGCTGCTGGTCCCATGCGAGACAACACGTACGGCGAGTTCAGTCTGCACCTGGTGAAGCAGATGCACGACGCTGGCGTGCCGATTGGCGCGGGCACCGATACGCCGATCGGTTTTGCGGCGCCAGGATACAGTCTGCACAACGAACTCGAGATGCTGGTGCGCGCGGGCTTGCCGCCGATCGAGGCGCTGCGCGCGGCCACGTTGCGGCCCGCCGAGTTCTTCGGCAAGGCCGGCGAGATGGGAACTATCGCACCCGGGATGCTCGCCGACCTCGTGCTGCTGTCGGCGGATCCACTGGCCGACATCACGAACACCAAGCGCATCGAGGCCGTGGTGACGAAGGGGCGGCTATTGGACCGCGCGGCCTTGACGGCGCTGGTTCGCTAGTCGAAACGCAACGAGGGGCCCGCGCCGATGCCTCGGCGCGGGTCCCTCGTTTCACATCAGTCGACTACTCGACCGTCAGTCGCTTCACGGACGCAGGCAGCGTCGCGCCGGCCGACACGTAGCCGATCGCGCCAGGGTTCGCAGCCACGAAGGAAATCACCGCGGCATCGTCGCGCTGCGTTGCCGGCGGCTCGTCCTTGCCGGCGAACACCTGCTGCAGCCAGTACTCCTCGATGTTCGCCACCGAGCGACCGTGCACGCCGGTGCTGAACGCAGCGCGCGGGGCGGCCTCACGGCCGAGGTCCACGGGCGTGACACTGCCGCCCGCCGGCCAGCTCTTCTGCTGCTTGAGAAACATCTTCGACACAACGGCCTTGGGCGCGGACGACGCGGAGTTCCCCGCGTTCACGATGACCTGATAGCCCTGGCCTTCTGCAACCTGCGGCACGGCGAGCAAGAGCACGCCAAGCACCGCCAGGATCCTGCTGATCTTCAACATCGGTCCCAGTCTCCGGGAAATGGTGGGGCGGGGCCGCGAGGCCCCGCCAACGGTGGTGGCGGCCGCTTAGAACGCGGTCGACAGGCTCAGGATGAAGTAGTTCGTCTTGGCGCCGGGCAGCGCCTGGCCCATGCCGTTGATCGGCGGTGTGGCGACGTCGAGCTGGTAGCCCTTGAACCAGTGGTGCTCGGCCTTGAGCAGCAGCTTCGGCGACACGCGGTACACGACACCGGCGGCCACATCATTGATGTTCTCGTACTCGACCGGTGCGGGCGTGGGGAGGTAGTGCAGGGTCATCGTGTTCGACTCCAGCTGCGCGTTGAGCCACAGCTTGGAGGTCACGCCGAAGCCGGCCTGCGCGTACCACGCGCCGTACTCGGTGCTCTTGTCGCCGGCGCCGTTGCGCGCCACGGCCAGCTCCCACTCGTAGCGCGCAAAGTAGCGGCTGCGCGAGAGGTCGACTGAGGCGGTCGCGATCTGCAGCGGCGTGCCCGAGCCCGCCGTGCGGCTGCGCACGATGTCGGTGTTGAAGCGCAGGCCGGAGATCGGCGTGCGCAGGCGCAGCTGGGCGCCGTGCGCATCGCGATGGCGATCGGTGAGCAGGTACGGGCCGCTGGCGTCGACCAGCTCGACCTTCATGTCATAGCCACCGCCGTAGACGGTGCCGGCGAGGTCGAAGCCGCCCAGCGCGAAATCGCGGTTCAGCGAGACGCCGTCGATGGTCTCGAGGCCCTCGGAGTAGAACGCCTTGGAGGCGCGGAAGAAGGGGAACAGTACGCCTACCTGACGCACCTCATTGTAGAGGCCGCGCGGCATCGGGATGCGGCCGACCTTCACCGTGTTGCCCGCCCATTGCGTCTGGTAGAACGCCCAGTCGAGCGAGACATCGGGCTCCACCGTCTGCACTGCGGAATTTGCGAGGCGACGATGGCCGAGCTGCACGACCAGCGTATTGTTGTCGCTCGGCGAGTACCGGAACTGCAGCGCCATCGCGCGATAGTCCGTCGTGCCAGCGTCATTGAGGCCGTAGATCGGCAGGCTCTTCGACTCGGCGAAGCCCTGCGTGAGGTAGCCGTAGATGGACAGACGGTCGGAGCTCTGGGCGTCCAGCGATCCGCCGGTGAGCACGGCGAGGAACGCCAGGCTCGCTGCGAACTTCTTCATCGTGTGGGTCTCCTGCTTGGTGTGGTTGGCCGCGCGACCGGACGTGGCCTGCGCACGGGGAGTGATGTCGCCGGACCGCGGCGACTCGGTGATGGACTCGCTGCCGAACGAGAATCGGCGCACGAGGGTCTGGAGTCCGGCGGCCACCTGCTCCAACCGGGTTGCGGCATCCTGCGTGGACTGCGCGCTCGCCGTCGTGTCCTGGGCGATGCGCGCTACATCGTCGATGTGGGTGGCGATGTCCGAGCTCTGGCGCGAGACCTCGGCCACCACACGGTTGATCTCCGACGTCGAGGCCGTCTGTTCCTCGACGGCACCGGCGATGCTGGTCTGCACGCCGCTGATCTCCTCGATCGCGGACGTGATGCGGGCGATGGCGTCGACCGCCACACCCGTCTCGCGCTGGATGCCCTCGACAGTCTCCCGGATGCTCTGGGTGGCCGACGCGGTGCCCTTCGCGAGTTCCTTCACTTCGTTCGCCACGACGGCGAAGCCCTTGCCGGCCTCACCAGCGCGGGCGGCTTCGATGGTCGCGTTCAGCGCCAGCAGGTTCGTCTGCTCGGCGATCGACGTGATCACCTTGATGACCTGCCCGATCTGCACGCCGCTCTCGGCGAGCTGATCCATGATGGTCTTGGTCTCGTTGGCGAGCTGCACTGCCGAACGCGCGGCATCGGCCGCGGTGGTCGAGTTGCCGGAGACCTCGCGGATCCCGGAACCCAACTCCTCGGCGCTGCGCAGCACGTGATTGACGCGCTCGCTCACCTGCCGCGCTGCCTGCGAGACGTGCGTCGACTGGCTGGCGGTGGATGCCGCGTTCTGCTCCAGGGTCGCGCTGACGCCCGACAGCGAGTGTGACGATTCCGTGACCGATGTCGCCGAGCCGGCAATCTCGCGGACGATGCCGGCGATGGACGAGGCGGCCTCGTTGAAGGCGCTGGCGAGGTCGCCAAGCTCGTCCTCGCTGGTTACCTCCAGCCGCTGACCGAGGTCACCGTTGGCGAACTTCTGGAAGGAGCGCGACGCGGCCACGATCGGTGCGGCGATGCGACGCGCCAGCATCGAGGCGGCGAACCAGCCGAGCACCAGCGCGAACAGCGCAACGCCGACCGAGATCAGGTCCATCCGGCGCTGCGAAGCTCGGAGGCCGGCCTTGCTCGCGCCGACGATGACCTGCGCGGTGAGCGCGTCGGATTCAACATCCGCTGTGGCAACGACCAACGAATCCGCGGCCAGAAACTCGGGCGTCAACTCCACGCCTGAGGGTTGGCTCGCCATCGGCGATCCATCGCGCATCAAGGCGACGAAACGGACGTCGTCGCGCGCGGTGGCGAACGCGAGCGCCTTCTGGACGCCGGCGAAGTTGCCCGAGCCAAGGCTGAGTGACACGCCGAGAGAGACGGTCTCCGCGACCGACCCAACCTCGTGCTCAAATGCCGTGTTCAGCGCGCTGGACTGCTGGGCTCTATAGAACAGCAGGGTGGAGATGGTGAACGCGGCCATGATGGCCGCGACCGTCCACGTGATCTTGGATGTAATGCTGCGACTGGCGTGCATTGGGCGAGATTCAGGTGGTAGGTGCAACTGACGTGTGGCTACATCACGTCACACCACAGAGTCTCGGCCAAGTCGTTGTGTGGCTTTAGCCTAGGCGATGGGAATCTCCTGCCGATATGCGCGTTCGCGAGGGTTCAAGATTGCCGAAGAGGGAATATCCTGTCGTTCTTCGGCAGCATCTTCCGATTCGCGGTGCGGTAACGATGGATCGTTGCGCGAAAGCCCGCCGTGGGAGCGGGCATCACTCCCACGGCGAGTCCTTCTCGCGCTCCTCGTCGAGCGCCTTGTAGAACGCGCGCACCATCGCACGCGTCTTGGGCGACGAGGTCCGTACGACGCGGATGTCCTTCGACCGCACGGTGTAGACGGTGCCCGCGATGTCGCGGAACGTGATCCACCGCGGCGTCCACAGACGCTGCAGCTGCGTGATGACGCGCGCCGCCATCCAGCCGTAGACGGGCACGTACTCGTTGCAGGTCTCGATGACCGCGTAGGTGTCCACGGGCGCGCGCGGAGGCCCGCGCTCGTAGGTGTTGGTGATACGGTTGACCATGGGAATCCCGGCCTGAAGAGGGTGGGTCGGCCGGCCGGATGCAGAACGCCCCGCCGGCGACGAGTGCGCAGGCGGGGCGTGTGCACGCTCCGAAGAGCGGGAGCGACAACGCGTCAGTGCGTGGCCAAGCTCCCGGTCCCTGCGCCGGATGGCTGTCGATCGAATCGACCGATTGGGTTGTGGAGGCGTGCGGTCATAGGAAGATCTTGGTGCGCCGTCAGTGGCGGACGCGAAGGGTAAGGGGACCTGGCGACGAGGTCAAGCGCTCGGCGTGAACAAGTCGCTACGCACCGTAGTCCCGCGCGATGCGCGCACCGACCCACATCCCGACCCCGAACCCGACCATGCTCAACATGAAGCTGGTCATGATTCCCACGCCGCTGCCCATCCACCATCCGAGGGCAGAGCCGAGCGTCGTGCCGATCAATACGAGTAGCTTCTTCACGGGGCCTCGGTCCTGTGGGTGTCACCACGAATATGTCGCGGTCCGAGCCAACGCGGGACCTTGGCTACGTGCGCTGCCCACGCCTTGCCGTGCCGCCGCGCAAGCATCAGGAAATCCCACACGCACCAGAGGAGGATCGCGAGCCCGAGTGCCAACGCCCGCCAGCAGGCGAGCGCCAATGGAAGCTGTTGTGGTAGCTGGCCGCTCACCCGCGCAACGTCTCCGGTGACAATCTCGCGCACCCGACGGGTAGTCAAGTCACGACGGACTATTCCCTGCTACCGGATGAGCGGGAGATTGTCGATGAGCGATCCAATCGGTGTCCCATCTCGAGCGCCCCACGCGCGAATCGAGCGTGTGATCGCGTCGTCACGGCGCCTCACGTGCACGCTGGCTGTGGCCCTCGCCGCCTGCGGCGACGGAAACATCGGCGGCGGCTCGGGGTCGCCAACCGGCCCGCCGGCAGATCCCAACGCGGTCAGCGTGGGCAACAACTTCTTCTCACCGACGAGTCGAACGGTCGCGGTAGGGACGACCGTGACCTGGACCTGGATGGCCGGGGCCTCAACGCACAACGTCACCTTCTCTGACGGCCCCACGTCACCGAACCAGGCCTCCGGCACCTATCAACGGCAGTTCCCGTCCACCGGAACATTCACGTACCTCTGCAGCATCCACGGTGCCTCGATGTCCGGCACGGTGGTCGTGGAGTGAGGCCGCGCTCGGTGCGGCGACGTGTCGCGCGCTAGGCGAGTTCCTTCAACGCCTCCGCATAGCCAACGCCGGCGGCCATCCGCTGATACACGTGCCCGATCACCTCAGGGCTCGCCAGCAGGAACCGGCAGCGCTCCGCGCCAACCGAGCGGCACTCGACCTCCAGGCACTGCATCGGTCCGCCCGCCACGCGCCCGAACACGTCGGCCAGCATCCCCACCGTGTAGTAACAGCTCGGATACGGCATCTTCGCGGCCGGATCGGCCTCGGCCCAATCGGAGGAGTCGAACGCCACCGCGGCATCGCCGATGGGCTCGAGCGAGACGCCGCCCCAGCCGGTGTCCGCGAAGAATCGCGCGGCCGCAACCTGGAACTGTGAGTACGCCAGCGTCTCCGGCGCGCCGACGCCGTTGGCGGCGCACCAGTCACGCATCGCCGCGAGCACGGACTCGCCGCCGGCGTAGCCCGCCTCCTGCAGCACGGTCGCGAAGCCATCGCCCATGTCGCGGACCAGCGAGGCACGCAGCGTCGTCAGCGACGCGCGCGGAATGGCAGACAGGGCAGAGGTCCCAAGGGCGAACGGCATCAGTCGCTCCACGAATTCACGGTACGCATCTCAGAGCCCGAGCCGCTGCTTGAGCTCATTCTCGTCAATCACGGTCACACCCAACTGCTGCGCCTTCTCCAACTTGCTGCCCGCCTCGGCGCCCGCAACCACCAGGTCCGTGGCCTTGGACACCGAGCTCGTCACCTTGCCGCCGGCATTCTCGATCAACTCGGTGGCTTCGGGCCGCGACATCGTCGGTAGCGTCCCCGTCAAGACGATCTTCATCCCCTTGAAGACACCGTCCGCCGAGGCGGCGCGGGGCTCGTCCATGCGTACGCCCGCGTCGCGCAGCCGTTGCACAAGTTGCTGCATCGTCGGCTCGTCCAGCCACTGGCGGACCGACTCGGCCATCACGCGGCCGACGCCGTGCAGGGCCTCGATCTCGTCCACGCTTGCTGCGGCCAGCGCCTCCATGGTCCCGAAGCTGCGCGAGAGCAGCTTGGCGGATTCGGCGCCCACGTGGCGAATGCCGACGGCGTTGAGTAGCCGTGAGAGCGGCTGCTGCTTGGACGCTTCGATTGCGTCCACCAGCGCCTGTGCGCTCTTCTGTTGGAAGCCCGGCACACCGCTGCCGTCCTCGCCCTTCCTCGGCACCAGCTGCTCGGCCGTGATGGTGTAGATGTCGGCCGCGTCCTGCACGAGACCGGCGCCAATCAACTGCTCAAGCCGTTGGTAGCTGAGCCCACGAATATCCATCCCGCTACGTGAGACGAAGTGTGCGAGCGCCTCGAGCCGTCGGCCGGCGCAGCTGAGGTTCGGGCAGTAACTGGCGACTTCCTCCTCGTCGCGCACGGCCGCAGTGCCGCAGATGGGGCACTGGGTCGGCGCCTTCACTACGCGCTCAGCGCCCGTGCGCCGCTCCGGCACCGGCCCAAGGATCTGCGGAATTACCTCGCCGGCACGCTTCACCTGCACGGTGTCGCCAATCCGCAGGTCCTTCTCCGCCACAAGGTCGAAGTTGTGCAGTGTCGCGTAGGTGATCGTCGC
Organism: Gemmatimonadaceae bacterium; assembly: GCA_019637445.1. Lineage (NCBI taxonomy): Bacteria > Pseudomonadati > Gemmatimonadota > Gemmatimonadia > Gemmatimonadales > Gemmatimonadaceae > Gemmatimonadaceae bacterium. The sequence continues at coordinate 2,190,261 of JAHBVS010000001.1, forward strand.
GCCGCCGACTTCCACTGGCGCCAGCACCGCGCGCGGCGTGAGCGCGCCCGTGCGTCCCACCTGCACCTCGATGTCCAGCAACTGCGTCTCGGCGATGTCCGGCGCGAACTTGCGTGCGATGGCCCAGCGCGGCACGCGGCCGCCGATCATCCCGAGCTCGGTCTGCAGCGAAAGCCGATTGACCTTCACCACGCCGCCATCGATGGCAAACGGCAACTCGGGACGCAGTGTGGACTCGAGCTCCCGAGCCCAGGCGTGCACTTCATCCAGCGTCTTGCACTCGCGGCGATGCCGTGGCGTCGGGATGCCCCACGCTGCCAAGGTTTCCAGCAACTGCCACTGCGTCTTGAACGGCAACTCGCCCGCACCGGGCACGGCGAACGCGTAGCCGAGGAAGCGCAGCGGCTTGCGTGCCGTCTCTCGCGGATCCTTCTGGCGCAGCGCGCCCGACGCCGAGTTGCGCGGGTTGGCGAACACCGGCTCGCCAGCGGCCGCGCGCTCACGGTTCATGCGCTCGAATGCGGCGAACTCCATATAGACCTCGCCGCGGATCTCGATGGTCTGTGGCCAGCCGCTGCCCTCGAGCCGGCGTGGGACGTCGGCGATCGTGCGCACATTGGCGGTGACATCCTCGCCAACGCTGCCGTTGCCGCGCGTGGCGCCGGTCTTGAGCTCGCCATTCACGTAGGTGAGCGACACGGCGCCGCCATCAATCTTCAGTTCACAGCAGTAGCCATCGGCATCCACGGCATCGCCGACCAGTTTACGAAGCCGGACATCCCACTCGGCGAGTTCCGTTTCGTCGAAGGCATTGTCCAACGACGCCATCGGCACGAGATGCGCGTGCTTGGCGAGATGGCTCTCCCCAACCTCGGCGCCGACCCGCTGTGTGGGCGAGTCGGCGTCGCGAAGCTCGGGATGGTCGCGCTCGATGGCCTGCAGCTCGCGGAACAGCCGGTCATACTCGGCGTCGCTGAGCGAGGGCTTGTCGAGGACGTAGTACTCGTGCTGCGCCCGCTCGAGGAGCCGGCGCAGCTCGGCGGCGCGCGCCGCGGGGGACGGCGCGGCCGAACTCAGCCGGCCGCGCCCGCGTCGCCTTCCTCGGAGAGGCCACCGTCACGCAGGAAGGCCTCCACGTGGAAGAGTCCCGCTTCGCCGGCGCGCTTCACCATGCGCACGAGCGTGTCCGCCGAGGTGACCTCCTCGCGCTGCTCGTTCACGAACCAGTCGAGGCCGTTCTTCATGATGTGGTCCCGCTCCTTCACGGCGAGGTCCACGATGTCGTTGATCTGCGCGGTGACCTTGAGCTCGGAGTCGAGCGCGAGCTGCACGGCTTCCATCGCCGTCTTGAACGACGGCTTGGGCGCCGGCACCTGCGGGATCTTCACGTCGCCGCCGCCATCGAGGATGAGGCGCACGAAGCGCATCGCGTGGTCGCGCTCCTCAGCGGCCTGGTTGAAGTAGTGCTTGGCGAGGATCGGCAGACCCTCGGCGTCGAAGTACGCGGCGATCTGGACGTACTGGTTGCTGGCCAGCAGCTCGTTCCCGACCTGGGTATTGAGCGCGGCATTCATCTGCTTGGAGATCAGCATCTGGATGGACTCCTGGCGCGTCGCGCCGTTGATTTAGGGAGTACAGAGGAATCTAACGCCGCGCTGGGGCAGGGGAGCCGGGCATGACGGTCGTCGAGCTGATCGAACGCAAGCGGGACGGAGGGCGCATCACGGCCACGGAGTGGCACCGGCTGATGCGCGACTACGCCGCGGGCGTCGTGCCGGACTATCAGATGTCTGCGCTGGCGATGGCGATCTTCTTTCGCGGGTTGGACGCCGAGGAGCTGGAGGCGCTGACCACCGCGATGTTGGACAGCGGCAAGCGCCTGGACCTCGACCATCTCAAGGTGCCGCGGGTGGACAAGCATTCCACCGGCGGCGTGGGCGACAAGGTCTCGCTCATCCTCGCGCCGATCGTGGCGGCCTGTGGCGTCGCGGTGCCGATGATGTCCGGCCGCGGGCTCGGGCACACGGGTGGCACCCTCGACAAGCTCGAGTCCATCCCCGGCTTCCGAACCGGACTGTCGCTCGCCGAGACGGCAAAGCAGGTGGAGAAGCTTGGGGTGGCGATGATCGGCCAGACGGCGGAGATCGCGCCGGCTGACCGGAAGTTCTACGCTTTGCGCGACACAACGGCGACGGTGGAGGCGATTCCGCTGATTGCCGCGAGCATCATGAGCAAGAAGTTGGCGGAGGGGCTCACGGGTCTGGTGCTTGATGTGAAGACTGGCGCCGGTGCGTTCATGCCGAAGCTCGACGACGCGCTGACGCTGGCCAAAACCATGATCGGGCTAGGCGAGCGGCGAGGCTGCCCGACGGTGGCCTTGCTGACTGATATGGATGCGCCCTTGGGCGAGGCCTGCGGCAACGCGCTGGAAGTCGAGGAGTCCATCCGCGTCCTGCGCGGTGATGGCCCACGTGACGTGCACGATGTCACGGTCGCGCTGGCGGTGGAAATGCTACTCGTGGCCGGAGTGGCGGCATCGTCAGCGGATGCGAAGGCCAAGGTCGAGCACGCACTCGCCAGCGGCGACGCCATCGAGAAGTTCCGCGCGTTGGTGCAGGCGCAGGGTGGGCATCCGGGCGTGGTGGACAATCCCGTGGCCATCCTGCCGCACGCGCCGATCCGCGAGCGCGTCGAGGCGGCGCGCGAGGGCATCGTGCAGCGCGTGGAACCACGCACCATTGGCCGGGCGATTATCGCACTGGGCGGTGGCCGGCTGCGCGTGGAGGACGATGTAGACCCCGCGGTGGGCATCGTGCTGCACGTACGACCCGGCATGCGGCTGACGCGGGGCCAGCCTGTGGCGACGATCCACGCGCGTGACCTGCCGGGGCGCCAGGCTGCCGAGGAGGCGCTCCGGCAGGCCGTGGTGATGGGCGAGGAGCCGGTGGCGGCTCGGCCGCTGGTCTCTCACCGCGTGACCAAGGCAGGGGTGGAGGAACTGGCCGGGCCGGGTGCACATTAAGTGACCATGCAGAACTTCGAGAAGTTGGCCGCCCTTGGGGCGCTGGGAGCCGCCGGTGGATTGATCGCCGCCTGGCTCGGATTCAACTGGTTCATCCGTCCCGTTCCAACCGGCGGGCTCGACGCCACGCTGCACTTCGCGACGATTGCGGCGACGGGTGTGGTGTTTGGTTGGTTGGCGTTGGCGCACTTCTGGTTTGGTGCGCAGCTCAAGCGCGGGGCGGTTTCGATTACGGGCTGAGTTGGAACTGCTTTGCCACGGAGGCACGGAGACACGGAGGGCTCGGCGTGATGTCGGGCCCTCTGTGTTCTTTTCGGGGGCTCTGGGGCGTCGCGGGGTTGTGGAAGCCTAGGGCAGACGGGCGCGCTGCATCTGGACGGGTGCAGTACTCGGTGCAGTATTTGGCTCCTGTCACTCCCGGGAGTCTTGTCGATGCGTCGAGTGTTTGCGGTTCTCCTGCTCGCGGTCAGCACCGCGCCGCTGGGCGCGCAGCGGATTCCAGCGATCACGCTCAGGCCCGCGGATGCGGTGCACCCGCATGAGTTCACGTCGGTGGGCTCCGTGCGGGAGTTGAGTGACGGGCGCGTGATTGTCTCTGACGGGCGGGACGATCGTCTCTTGCTGCTGGACTTTCGGGATGGGTCGGCGCGCGATATCGGACGCAAGGGAAAAGGGCCGGGCGAGTTCACAATGGTCGCCCTCGTCCACGCGATGGGGGCGGACTCGAGCCTCATGGTCGACTATTTCAGCAGGCGCTGGCTGCTGTTCCACCGCGACCGCATCGTGGCCACGGTGCCGCCGGACGACCCCGCAGTGGAGGCCACCCGCAGCGCCATCTACGGCGCGGATGCGATGGGACGCGTCTTGGGGCGGGTCGAGCCGTCGCGGCGCGACGGGATCACGATGCAGACGGAGCGGGACAGCGGGGCGGTCGTGCTCGTCTCCCGCAAGACGGGCGCGGTCGACACCGTGACCAAGTTCCGCCTCTCCGCCCGGCAGTTGTCGCAGCAGACAAACGCGGAGGGGCGGATCATTGCCTCCTCGAGCTACACGACGCAGCTGATGCCCTCGGAGGAGGCCTTCGTACTTTTCCCCGACGGCGCGCTCGCCATTGCTCGCCTGAACCCCTTTCGCGTGGACTGGCGCCTGCCCGACGGCAAATGGCTGCGCGGGGATTCGCTTCCCGTGCCGCGAATTCCCGTGACGGCCCGTGAGCGGCGGGCGTTCGAGCGGCGCAACGGCGGGCGGTCCGCGGGTGCACTGCCGCCGGGAGTGCCGAGGCCGGCGGGAGTTCCTGAGCCGCCGTCGCCGGCTTTCCCCGAGTTCGTGCCGCCCTTTCCCTTGGCTTACGGCGCGGTGCTCGCGGGCCCGAACGGGCAGCTCTTGATCCGCCGCAGCAAGAGCGCGGACTTCCCCAACATGACCTACCTGCTTGTCGATCGCGCGGCCCGGCTCGTCGGCACCTTCACCTTGCGGGGCAACGAGCAGGTGGTCGGTGTCGGCAATGGCTGGCTGTACATCACCGAGCGCGATGAGGACGATATCATTCGGTTGCGGCGCCACCCGTTTCCCACGGAGACGAAGACGACTGGGTAAGCAGGGACTCGGCGGCGAGTCCATCAACCGCGGCGACGAGGCCGGGCAAGCTGGCGCTTATCGCGGGACTCCAGGCCGAGCGTCAACACCTCCACTTCCGTTCCGGAGGGCGAACCGCCCATCCTCGATTGTCAGCAGCAGCACGGCTCCCGTGCGAAACGTGAGCGTGGAGTCGAACTGCAGGAGTGGCGGCACGGCCGTGGAGCGCGCGACGGCGGAGTCCACGGGCTCGATCCGTTCGAAGCGCACCTGGACGCGGTGGGCACCGGGTGCCACGGGATAGTCACGGAGTGTCGCCAGCGCACGGTCACCGCGTAGGCCGCTGCCGCGCAGGCGCGCGGAATCGCGCGAGACCTCGTCAATCCCCACGGTCAACGCATACGACGCGCTGCTGCCCTCGCAGACCACCGACTGGCGCATGTGCGCGGGTCGCTGCGCCTGCTCCTGCTCACTCAGGGTCCGGCAGCGCTCAACTCGCTCGGGCCTCACGCTCCACGAGAGCCGCAGTGCGGCCGCGTCCTCTGCGTGCCACGCCACCGCGACGCCGGAACTGACAGCGAGTCCCCAGAGGGCCAGGGCGAGCGCGAGACCCGCGGCCAAGCGGCGAAGTGGGTTCACGGCTCTTCCTCCAGCGCGGCTGGCACGCAGGCCTCTTGCAGGACAACGCTGGCCTCTTCGACCGGTGCCTGCAGCGTCAGCACCTGTCGACGGAACTGCTCGAAGGATTCGAGCGCCTCGTCGTCGCAGCCCAACGCGGCGGTCGCGACCGCGACACGGGAGCGGTCCACGCGGTCCTGAAGTTCAGCCTCCCGGTCGTGGTAGAAACGCTGCTCCAGCCACTTGGGGCCCTCGCGCCCCACGCAGTCTCGCGGCGGACAGCCAAGCACGAGAACGCCCGCGGCGCCCTGCCGTACCAGCAGCTCGACCACGGATGAGTGCAGGTTGCCGACACACGCGATGTCGTGCAGCAACGCGCCGGCGGCGCGGAGGCGCCGCGCCAATCCCGCCGAACCTTCCGTGCAGCGGACGACGACCACCCGCTGGTCGCGAGTCCGGTCCGCCAGCGCGGGCAGGGTCGTGTCGCGCGTCGTGGCGAGCTGGTCGCGACCCGTGCGTCCTGGCGGCCCGACGCCCATGGGGGCGCAGGAACCCGCGCAGATGCCGCAGCTGACGCAGCGTTCGGGGTCGACGAGCGCCACGAGGCGCTCGTCGCCGTCCTCGCGCGGCACCATCTGGATGGCGCCCCAGGGGCAGTCCTGCGTGCACTGGTCGCAGCCCGTGCAAAGGCGCGGATTCACCCAACTCGGCGCCCACGATCCCTCGCGTGGTCGGCGGGCGAGCCACGGGACGGCGAGGGTGAGGACCGTCAGTGACGCCAGGGCGACCCAGGTCAGCCACGGTTCGCTGGCCTCCGCGAGCGGCAGCCACCACGCGGAGGTCAGGGCGAGCGGTGTCGTGGCCGGCAGCGCGAGTCCATCGGCGGCGGGGCCAAGCGGCGCCGGCATCACCACGGCCACGAGCGTGAGCAGTGCCGTCGCACTCCACTTCAGGACCGGCGGAGGAGCGAGCGTCGGCCGGGCGACGCGCGACGTGTGCAGCCACAACCCGGCGCCCATCGCCAACGGCAGCGCGATGTGCACGAACAGGTTGAGGAAGAAGAACGCCTGGGGGGGCTGGCTGTCGCCGGCGAACATGCGGCCCACGGGTTCGGAGAGGATCGGGAGCACGTCGAACAGGTCGGCACCGGCCACCGCGAGGCGCAGCCCGAAGCTGTCCCACGCCATCACGAACCCCGTCCACGCGCAGGCCAGCCCCACGCCGACGAGAAACACACCGCTGACCCACGCCAGCGCGCGGGGGCCCCACTCTCGAGACTGGCCGATGAACCGTAGCGCGTGCAATCCCGCCGCGAGCAAGAAGGCGTCGGTGGCGTAGCGATGCAGCGTGCGCACCCATGCGCCGAAGATGGGATCCGCGGCGATGCGCTGCACGGACGCCGCCGGTGCGCCGACCCGGTAGAACAGCAGGAGGTACGTGCCGGTGACGAACAACACCAGCAGCAGCCACGACGCCAAGGCGCCGCTCTGGTGCAGGGGATTCCAGCGCCAATGCAGCAGCCGATGCATGAGGGCATCCGAACCGCGAACAATCCTCCGCACGAACCGCTCGAGCCAGCGCATCCTGAGAAAACCTCTCGGGAACGGGAGGGGGATTTCCTGCTTGCGCCCTATCTACAGAAGGCGCACACTACCCGCAACCAAAGGCCGTCCAGTCCCTGTGGGTCTCGCCCTGGAACGAGGTGCATTGCCGATGGATCCGAATCCTCCAAGCGCCGACGAGCGCATCCCGCTGATGCAGCGGTTGTTCGACAACGTCTGGCTCCTGCTCATCGCAGGAATCGTCGTGATGTTCGTCGTCTACACCGGGTGGGGCATGTGGGAGATTCTCACGATGCCCGACGGTACACTCCCCTGAGGCGCCAATGCTCACCAAGGTCCATACGGGACTCGACCCCGTCCCCGGCGTCTGGTGGCGTCCGGCCCACAAGACGGAGAAAGTCTGGGTAGGCATCGCCTTCGCGTGGTGCCTCGTGCTCTTCGCCATGATGCCGCTCTGGCATTGGAAGGGCGGCCAGAATCCCTCGGGCATCCGCACCAAGGTCGACCCCAACGCATTCTACGCGCGCACCGTCGCGTTCGCGACGCAGTACCAGGTCGGCGTGGACAAGGGGATCCCGATCGTCGCGCCGCCGCCCGGCAGCGATATCTACCTCACGGCGCTGGCGTTCCAGTGGTATCCGATCCTCCAGCTCGAGAAGGACAAGGAGTACATCCTCCACCTCTCGGCGCTCGACGTGAACCACGGGTTCAGCCTGTACCCGTTGAACGTGAACTTCCAGGTCGTGCCCGGCTACGACTACGGGTTGCGGGTGACGCCAACCGCAAGCGGCGACTTTCGGATCATCTGCAATGAATTCTGCGGGATCGGCCACCACACGATGGTCGGGCGGATGATCGTCGTCGACGCCGACGGCCAGACCGTCGCCGACAACGGGGGCGCGAAGGTCCTCAACGGAGGTGACCGATGACCGCGCCAGCCGCGAGGGAGGACTTCCGCACCTGCCAATCCACCGGTCGCAGGGTGCACCGCGCGGTCGAGGGCCTGATCAAGGCCAACGCGGTCGTTTCCGTCGTCACGCTGCTCATCGGCGCCACCGCGGCGCTCCTGCTGGTGCTCACGCGCTGGCAGGCGGTGCATCTGCTCCCGGCCACCTGGTACTACCGGCTGCTGGGCGTGCACGGGATGAACATGCTGATCTTCTTCATCATCTACTTCGAGATGGCGGTGCTGTGGTTTGCGGGGACCGTGCTGCTGAACGCACGGCCCGCCGCGCCACGCTTCGGCTGGTTCAACTTCGGCCTGATGCTGCTCGGCACGCTGATGGTGCAGTGGGCCCAGTGGACCGGCCGCGCCGACGTGCTCTTCACGTCGTATCCTCCCCTGAAGGCGCACCCGGTCTTCTACCTTGGCATCATCCTGTTCGCCGTCGGGGCCCTGCTGGTGACGGCGCAGTTCTTCGCGACCATCACGATTGCCAAGCGGGAGCGCCGCTACGAGGGCTCGATGCCCTTGGTCGTCTATGGCGCCGTGACCGCGGCTATCATCGCCGTCATTACCCTGCTGCACGGCGCCATCATCTACATCCCGACCTTCCTCTGGTCCCTCGGCATCGTCGACAGCATCGATCCGCAGGTCTACCGGATGATCTGGTGGGGGCTCGGCCACTCGTCGCAGCAGATCAACATGGCGGCGATGGTCGCCATATGGTACATGCTCGGCGCGCTCACCGTGGGCGCCGTCGTACTCAACGAGAAGGTGAGCCGCAGCGCGTTCGTGCTGTACGTGCTCTTCATCTCCATGGCGTCCGCCCACCACCTGTTGGTGGATCCCGGCTTCGGTCCGGCGTGGAAGATCACCAACACCTCGTATTTCATGTACATGGCGGTGCTGGCCTCCATGATCCACGGATTCACCGTGCCCGCGGGGATGGAGCTGGGCCAGCGTCTCCGTGGCTTCACGCAGGGGATGTTCGGCTGGCTCATCCGTGCGCCGTGGGGTGACCCGGGCTTCAGCTCCCTCGTGCTCTCGGTCGTCGTCTTTGGGTTCGTCGGTGGCATCACGGGCGTGACCATCGGGACCGAGCAGATCAACATCATCGTGCACAACACGCTGCGGGTGCCGGGCCACTTCCATGCCACCGTCGTGAGCGGAACCGCGCTCGCCTTCATGGGGGCGACCTACTACCTCCTTCCGCTGATATTCCAGCGCAAGGTCGCGTTCTGGGGATTCGCCAAGTGGCAGCCGTATCTCTTCTCGTTCGGCGTCTTCCTCCTCTCGATGGGGATGACCTTCGCCGGAAGCTTCGGGGTGCCTCGGCGGCATTGGGACAACTCGTTCCAGGATGCCATGTTCAACGTGGAGATGAGCCCTGCCGTGGACCTGATGCTGGCCATCATGGGGATCGGCGGCATCCTGGCGGTCACGGGCGCCTTCGGATTCATCGCCATTGCGGTGAAGTCGGTGTTCTTCGGCGAGCCCATCGGGACGATCACGAAGGGCTCGGCCATGGTCGGCGTTCCGCAGGGGCTCACGCATCCGCCCGTGCACGCCGTTGACGCCGACGCCCGGAACGAGGAGCTGCACGCACCGGCGCGTGGCTGGATGGGCCCGACGCCTGGCACGGTCGTGCTGGTCGGCATCTTCTTCGTGGCCTTCATGACGTACTACTTCACGAACTGGAAACTGCTGGCGTTCCTGTGGAAGGTCGGGTGATGCATGCGGCGGGGCCACGGCCGCCATTCGCGGTCGTGGCTCTCGTCGTGATCCTTGCCGTCTCCGCCGCGTGGTGGGCGCTGGCGCTCTGGCCGCTGCCCGCGGAGGCTCCGCGTTGGTTACTCGCGACGCGCGAGGTCTGCTTCGGCGCGACCTCGGACGGCCTGCCGCACGCGGGTGGATGGGTGTTGCTCATCGGTGAGCCACTGGGCCTGCTGGCCATCCTCGGGATCGTCTGGGGCCGTGAACTTCGGGACGGCCTGACCCGCCTGCACCAGCGGCTCCCGGGGCGTCTGGCGAGCGGCGCCGTCGTCCTGGCACTCGCGCTGGGTCTGGGGGCTGCCGCGCACCGCGTGTCGAGCGCACGCGTCGCCGTCGGTGAGCCCTTCGACGTCAACGCGCCGTTGCCCGCGCGAGGCAGCGCGGACGCGCCCGTGCTCGAACTCGTCGACCAGCACGGGAACCCCACGGCGCTGCGCGACTATCGTGGGCAATGGGTGATGTTGACGTTCACCTTTGGCCACTGCGATGACATCTGCCCTGTGATCGTCGACCACGCCAAGCGCGCACGCGTGGATGCTGGCGCCGCGGGGCTTCCGCTCCTCGTCGTCACGCTGGACCCCTGGCGAGATACGCCGGAGCGTCTGGCGACCCTCGCGCAGCAATGGGGCCTCGGCCCCGAGGATCGCTTTCTCTCCGGAGAGATTGCGGAGGTGAATCGGCAGCTGGATCTCTGGCGCGTCCCGCGCGTCCGTGACGAACGTACGGGTGCGATCGGGCATGGAAGCACCATCATCGTGGTTGATCCGGCGGGGCGCGTCGCCTGGCGCATCGAGGGGGCGCCACACCGGGTCCGCGAGGCGCTACGCCTCGTCGCAACGGAGTCGCCGGCACCGTAGGGCGCGACGCGCCCTACGGTGCCTCTCCGCGCATCAGATATCGAGGTTCGACGCAAACTTGGCGTTCGTCTCGATGAACTGCCGCCGCGGCTCCACCTCATCGCCCATCAGCGTCTGGAACACCTCGTTGGCCTGGAACGCATCGTCCATCGTCACCTTGAGGATGGTGCGGGTCTCCGGGTCCATCGTCGTCTTCCAGAGCTGGTCCGGGTTCATCTCGCCAAGACCCTTGTAGCGTTGGATGTTCAGCGACTTGCCCTCGCCGTTGCCCATGCGCGCGGCGATCTCGTCCCGCTCCTCGTTGTCGTAGGCGTAGTAGATCTCCTTGCCCTTGGACACCGAGTAGAGCGGCGGCTGTGCGATGTAGACCATCCCCGCGTCGATCAGCTCCGGCATCTGTCGGAAGAAGAACGTCAGCAGCAGCGTGCGGATGTGCGCGCCGTCCACGTCGGCGTCGGTCATGATGATGACCTTGTGGTAGCGCACACTGTCGAGCGCGAACTCCTCCTTGATGCCCGCGCCGATGGCCGTGATGATCGTCCGGATCTCCTCGTTGGAGAGGATCTTGTCGATGCGGGCCTTCTCGACGTTCAGGATCTTGCCACGCAGTGGCAAGATCGCCTGGAACATGCGGTCGCGTCCCTGCTTGGCCGAGCCGCCGGCGGAGTCGCCCTCGACCAGGTAGAGCTCGCACATGGCAGGATCCGACAGCGAGCAGTCGGCGAGCTTGCCGGGCAGGTTGCCGACGTCGAGCGCCGACTTCTTGCGCGTGAGGTCGCGGGCCTTGCGGGCCGCCTCGCGCGCGCGCGCCGCGCTGAGCGCCTTGTCGAGCACGGCGTTGGCGACACGCGGGTGCTCCTCGAGGTACGCGCTCAACCACTCGTTGACCGTCGTCTTCACCGCCGACTCGGCCTCGGAATTGCCCAGCTTGGTCTTGGTCTGGCCCTCGAACTGCGGCTCGCGGACCTTCACCGAGATCACCGCCGTGAGTCCCTCGCGCACGTCGTCGCCGGAGAGCTTCACTTCCTTGTCCTTCTTGGCGAAGGACGACTTGTCGAGGTGCTTATTGATCACGCTCGTGAGCGCCGACTTGAAGCCGGTGAGGTGCGTGCCGCCCTCGTGCGTGTTGATGTTGTTCACGAACGAGAACACGTTCTCGTTGTAGCCGTCGTTGTACTGCAGGGCGATCTCGATGCCGATGTCGTCCTTCTCGCCCTCGAAGTACACGATCTCGTTGTGCAGCGTGCGGCCCTTCTGGTTCAGGAAGCCGACGAACTCCTTGAGGCCGCCCTTGGCGTGGAAGGTCTCCTCCTTCTCCTTCCCCTCGCGCTCGTCCTTGAGGACGATTGTCACGCCCTTGTTGAGGAACGACAGCTCGCGCAGGCGCGATGCCAGCGTGGCATAGTCGTACTCGAGCTCGGTGAAGATCTGGTGGTCGGGCTTGAACCAGACCCTGGTGCCGGTGTCTTTGGGCTTCACGCTGCCGAGCACCTTGAGCTTGGTGGTCGTGGCCCCGCGGGCGAAGTCCATGTAGTGCTCGCTGCCGTCGCGCTTCACCCAGACCTTGAGCGTCTCGGACAGCGCGTTCACCACCGACACGCCGACGCCGTGCAGGCCGCCCGACACCTTGTACGTGTTCTTGTCGAACTTGCCGCCGGCGTGCAGCACGGTGAGCGCGAGCTCGACGCCCGGCAGCTTCTCCGTGGGATGGATGTCGACCGGGATGCCGCGGCCGTTGTCCGTGCAGGAAATCGAGTTGTCGCCGTGGATCGTGACGATGACCGAGTCACAGAAGCCGGCGAGCGCTTCGTCGATCGAGTTGTCGACGACCTCATAGACGAGGTGATGCAAACCGCGATGCGACGTCGAGCCGATGTACATCCCGGGGCGCTTGCGGACCGCCTCGAGTCCCTTGAGTACCTGAATGCCGGAGGAGTCGTACTGCGAGTCGGCGACGTCGTTCGTCTTGGCCATTAGAAGCGCAAAATGGTGGTGGGGAATCGCGCGAAAAAATCCCGAAAACACGCGCCCGAAAGCGACCCAGAAAACTAACCTGTCGCGACCCCGAAAGCAACGTTTTTCACAAGCCGCAAGTGCCCATCCCGCAAGCGCTTAGCGCATCATCTCCCAGCGAATCTTTCGCACCGGGGTCTGCGGTTCCGAGGCGTTGATTTTGGCCATCAGCGAACGCTCCATCAGCGAGAGCTCCTGCATCCAGGCGCTGGTGCGCACGGCGACCACCAACGTGCCGTCGTCCGTCATCATCCGCGGCTGCGTCACGCCAGCGATCTGCGGCCCCACAAGCCTTGGCCACAGCGACAACACCTCCGCGCGGGCGACGTCCGCATCCAGGCCACGATCCGCCAAGAGCTTCGCCAGGACCTCGGCGATGGGCTTCGGCGCCTTGCCGCCGCGGCCGTCGTCGTCGCTGAAGAAGGCGGCGCTCATCGATCGCGACGTGTGAGGCAGGCCATCGGCGCGCGGTTCACGTCGCAGCTCCCGCCGAGGCGCCCGTCGTCGCGCGCGCGAAGCTGCCGGCGCGCACACTCCAGCGCTCCAGTTTCGTGAACCGTGCGGGAATCTCGTCCTCGCGCGGCACGCAAATGACACACTGTCCCACGCCCTGTTCCTCAAGCAGCGCGAGGATGCGCGCCGTGCGCCGGCGATCGAGCTCGGCAAAGGGGTCGTCGAGCAGCAGCAGCGGAATCACGCCGGTGGCCTCGCGATGCGTCGCCGACTCGAGCATGCGCAGCACGATGGCCGCCGTGCGCTGCTGCCCCGCGGAGCCGACCTGCCGGAGGTCGTGGGCGTCAAGCAGCAGCGAGAGGTCGTCACGATGCGGACCGGCCTGCGTCAGCCCACGACGGATGTCGTGCTCGCGCTGACGTTCGAGCAGCGCCGCGAGCTCGGCGCGCGGATCCCACGACTCCGCGGCGGTACCGGCGTAGTGCAGCGTCGCGGGCGCGGTCTCGCCGATCGCCTCGCAGAGCGTGGCGAAGTGTTCTGCGTGGCCTGCGGCCCAGGCACGGCGCTGCTGCACCAGCGTCGCGCCCGCTTCCGCCAGCGCGGGCTCCCACGCAGCTACGGCCGCAACGGCTTCACGCGCCGCGCCGCGCTTGGTCGCCTCGCGGAGTGCCGCATTGCGGCGTAGCAACGCCGCGCGATACCGCCGCAGCGCGGTGAGGTAGCTCGCGGAGGTCAGCGCCAGCGTGATGTCGAGGTATCGCCGCCGCTCGGCCGGCGCGCCGGCAATCAAGTCCACGTCGCGGGGCTCAAACGACACAGAGGGCAGCGCATCAAGTGCATCCGTCAGCTTCTCCGGCTCGGCGCCGTCGAGCGTGACCTTCTTGCGCCCGGCGCGGTCCACGCCGACGCTGGCCCGCAGCGCCGGAACGTTGGTGAATTCGGCGGCCAGGTGGAACGCCGGCGCGCCGAAACGAATCAGGTCGCGATCGCGCGCGCCGCGCATCGAGCGCAGGAGGCGAAAGTACGCGATGGCCTCGACCGCATTTGTCTTGCCCTGTCCGTTCTCGCCGACAAGCGCGATGCCATCGGCCGGCAGCTGCAGCTCGGCGCCGGCAATGTTGCGGAAGTCCGAGATCGCCAGCGACGCGAGGCGCGCGGCGACCGGCACTCAGGCCCCGCTGAAGTTCGGCGCGCGCTTCTCGAGGAAGGCACGCGTGCCTTCGCGCATGTCGGCCGTGCGCCCGAGTTCCCCGAAGTGCCGCGACTCCAGCGCCAGCGCCTCGTCCATCGGCAGCGCCGTCCCGCCGGTCATCACCTGGATCGCGTGGGCCAGTGCCAGTGGGCCCTGCTGCGCCATCTCCTTCGCCATGCTGCGCGCCACGTCGCTGAGGGCCTCGAGCGGGTACACGGCGTTCACGAGGCCGATGGCCTCCGCGCGGTCGGCGTCGATCATCCCGCCACTGAGGATCAACTGGAAGGCGCGTCCCATCCCGACCAGCCGTGGCAGCCTCTGTGTGCCGCCGTAGCCGGGAATCAGGCCGAGCTTCACTTCGGGGAACCCGAACTTCGCGGTGGTGCTGGCAAGGCGCAGGTGGCAGGCCAGCGCCAACTCGAGGCCGCCGCCGAGCGCGAAGCCATTGATGACGGCGATGACCGGTTTGTTCATCCGCTCGATGCGCGTGAACACCTTCGAGCCGACGGCGGAAAGCGACTCGAGGCCCGCCGGACCGTCCGCAGCCTCCGCGATCTCGGCGATGTCCGCGCCCGCCACAAAGGCCCGGCCCGCGCCGGTGAGGATGATGGCGCGCACGCTGTCCGCCGTCGCCAGGTGCTGAAACGCCTTGTCCAACTCCGCGATGACCGTGGCGTTGAGCGCGTTGAGCTTGTCGGGGCGATTGATCGTGACGGTCGCAATGCGGTCCGCAACGTCGAGCGTGAGGAAAGTGAACGGGATGGTCATCGTCGCTCGCGTGAAGGGCGGTCGGCTGTCGGGAACGCAGGTGCAATCTATACATTCGGGTGTGCCCACAGAAAAACCGGTCGTACAGAGCCTGCGCTGGTCGCCTGAGGGGGCGCTGCGCATCGTGGACCAGCGGTTGCTGCCGTCGGCGGTGGTCGAAGTGGACCTGCGGACCGTGGAGGCGGTGGCGGATGCCATTCGCACGCTGGCCGTGCGTGGTGCGCCTGCCATCGGCGTCGCGGCCGCGATGGGACTCGCCGCCGCCACACGCGTTGCGACAAGCGCCGAGGGCGGCACGGCTGCCATCGCCGACGTGGCGATGGCCCGCACCTTCGTGCGTGATGGCGCGGCGCTGCTTCGCGCCACGCGCCCAACGGCGGTGAACCTCGGCTGGGCGCTCGACCGCATGCTCGCGGTGTTGGATCGCGATCCGGCGATCGCGCTCGAGCCCCTGGTCGCGGCGCTGCGCCACGAGGCGGAGGGCATCCGCGCCGAGGACGAGGCGATGTGCGCCGCGCTTGGCGCCAACGGGCTCGAGTTGCTGAAGGACGGGGCGCGCATCCTCACGCACTGCAATGCCGGTGCGCTGGCGACCGCGGGCATTGGCACGGCACTGGCGCCGGTCTATGCGGCGCACGCAAGGGGTATGCGAGTGTCGGTCTACGCGGACGAGACGCGTCCCTTGCTGCAGGGAGCGCGGCTCACCGCCTGGGAGCTCTCGCGCGCCGGTGTGCAGGTGACGCTGATCGCCGACAACATGGCGGCGAGCCTGATGGCGGCGGGTCAGGTGGATGTGGTGCTCGTCGGCGCCGACCGCATCGCCGCCAACGGGGACGTGGCCAACAAGATCGGGACCTATGGATTGGCCGTGTTGGCGCGGCACCACCAGATTCCCTTCGTGGTCGTCGCGCCGTCGAGTACGGTGGACGCGCAGACGCCGACGGGTGCGGAGATCCCCATCGAGACGCGCGGCGCCGAGGAGCTGACGCAGTTGGCCGGCCAGGACGTGGCGGCCGCTGGCGTGGCCGTGCACAATCCCGCCTTCGACGTCACGCCGGCGGCGTTGATCACGCACATCGTCACGGAGCGCGGCGTGCTGGTGCCGCCGTTCCGCTTCGACCACCTCCCGATCACCCCTCCACCCGCCTAAGCGATGCGATACGTCCTCGCGCTCGACCAAGGCACCACTGGCTCCACCGCGCTGATCATTGCCGAGGATGGCAGCGTGGTCGGCCGTGGCTACCGTGAGATCACGCAGCACTTCCCGCAGCCCGGCTGGGTGGAGCACGACGCCGAGGAGATCTTCGCGCGCACGATGGAAGCGGCCCGCGAGGCGCTGGCGGCGGCGAAGGTGGTGCCGGAGGCGATCGGCATCACGAACCAGCGCGAGACGATCGTGCTCTGGGACAGAAAGACGGGTCGGCCGCTGGACAAGGCCATCGTCTGGCAGGACCGCCGCACCACGAAGCGCGCGCAGGAGCTGCGTGAGGCGGGACAGTCGGAGGCGATCTATCAGGCAACCGGTCTCGTGGTGGACCCCTACTTCAGCGGCACCAAGCTCGAATGGCTGTTGCGCGAGAAGGCGCGCGGTGTGGCGCCCGAGACCCTCGCCGCCGGCACCATCGACAGTTGGTTGATCTGGAAGCTCACCAACGGGGCGGTGCACGCGACCGAGCACACGAATGCCTCGCGCACGATGCTCTACGACATAAACGCGCACACCTGGAGCGACCGGCTTTGTGCGCTGTTCAACGTGCCGCGCGGTATCCTGCCGGAGGTCCGCGCCTCGTCCGGTGACTTCGGGACGGCTGACGCCGCGCACCTTGGCCACGCCATCCCGATCCGCGGCGTGGCCGGCGACCAACAGGCTGCGCTGTTCGGCCAAGGCTGCTGGACGTCGGGGCTGAGCAAGCAAACCTACGGTACGGGTGCCTTCCTGTTGCTGCACACGGGTGAACGACGGCCCGCCGGGGGTCAGGGCATCCTCACGACGGTGGCCTGCGGTCCACGCGGGGAGCCGCAGTACGCGCTGGAGGCCAGCATCTTCATCGCGGGTGCGGCGGTGCAGTGGCTGCGCGATGGTCTGGGCATCGTCGGCAAGGCCGGCGAGACGGAGGCAATGGCGCGATCGCTCGAGGGCAACGACGGCGTGTACTTCGTCCCGGCGCTCACCGGCCTCGGTGCGCCGCATTGGGAGGCGGACGCGCGCGGTACGATCGTCGGGCTGACACGCGGGACTTCGCGCGAACATCTCGTGCGCGCGGCGCTGGAGGCGATGGCCTACGGGACCGCGGACGTGCTCGAGGCGATGCGCGGCGCGAGTGGCGCGTCGTTGGACGTCCTGCGGGTCGATGGCGGTGCCGCCGAGAACGACTGGCTGATGCAGTTCCAGAGTGACGTGCTCGGCGTTCCCGTCGAGCGGCCCGACCTGGTCGAAACCACGGCGCTGGGCTCGGCGGGGCTGGCGGGAATTGCCGCCGGCGTGTGGAAGGATGCGGCGGCATTCCATGCCTCACGACGCTTCAGTCGTTTCGAACCGGCGCGCGGAGCCAGTGTCGCGCGCGATGGCCTGCCGGGTTGGCGTCGCGCCGTGCGCGCGGCGGTGCACTGGGCGCGCGATCGCGAGGGCGCATGAAGTTCGCCCTCGTGTTTGTGCTGGGGTCGTTCAGCTTCGGCGCGCCGCCGGAGCGCCAACACGACGGTGACCGATGGTTCGGCCGCGACAAGGCGCTGCACTTCGTGGCCTCGGCGCTGGTCCAGACCGGCACGCACCTGACGCTGCGGAGTTCGGGGCTGAGCTACGCCGACGCCTCGCGATGGGCGGGCGCGGTCACGCTCGGCGTCGGCGTCGGCAAGGAGCTGTATGATCGCGCCGACGGTCGATACTTCAGCTGGAAGGATCTCGCGGCCGACGCCGCAGGTGGTGTCAGCGCGGCGGTGACGCTGCGACAGCTCGACCCGTAGTCTCGCGCGCCGCGAGCCAGGCCATTGCCTCGGCTTCGCTCGTCAACTCCCCGCGCAGCAGTGCCTCCAGCAGGTCGTGCGTGATGATCGCGTTCAGTGGGCGGTCGAAGGTCGCGCCTTGGCGCTGGCCCGGCAGCTTGAGGATATACGGGATCCGCGGGTCGTCCGGTTCCTCGAGGTAGTCCGGGCGATACCGCATGATGTGGTCGGAGAGGAACAGCACCGCCGTGTCGTCCCATTTGCCGGCGGCCTCCATCCGCGCGCGGAGGTCGCCGAGCACACGATCCATCAGGGCGATGTTGCCGTAGTAGCCGTCGGGGTCGAACTCCGTGAGCGTGAACTCGTCGTCCTCGTCGTCCCAGATCCACGGCGTGTGGGGCACGATCAGGTGCAGGAAGATCAGCCCACGATCCCCGAGCGTGACCGCACGCTCCGCGTCGGCCACCTGCTCCTCGACGATGTCGATCTGGCGGATCCGAAGGTTCACGTAGGGGATCAGTGCCAGCTGCTGGTCCACCACCGCACGCCAGAAGCCCGTGTGCCGCGCACGTGAGCCCACCGTTCGGGTCGGGTAGCTGGAGCAGGCATCGAGGCTCCGGAACACCCGGCAGTAGGGGTGATACCAGCCCGCGATCACGGCCGCACCACCAAGTGCCTGCGCGGACTGGAGGACGTTCGGTGCCTTGGACCACGGTCGCGCGCGTCCGTTCACCGTGATCAGCAACTCATCCGCGTCCTGCGGTTCGGAGTTTTCGACCGCGAGGCCGGTCAGCATCGCAGGCACGGAGAGAATGGTCTTGTTCGCGAACTGCGAGACCTGGGTCGCGTCGATGGACTGTGCCCGCAGCCGATCGAGCTCCGGCAGCTGCAGGTCCGCCGGACGCGCGTCGATGGCGTGCCGGCGGCTCAGGGCATCCATCATGATCACGACGACACGCGGTCCGTCCCGTTCGGGAACCTTACTCCCCATCGCCGGCGCCTCGGCGGCAAGCGCGTCGCTGGGGTCGACCGCGAGCACTGCCCAGGCGGCGCGGCCCAAGGTCACCGCCGCGAAGGGCGCGAGCACCAGCAGCACGCGCCGCACGATGCGTAGCGTGGTGTCCGTTCGCCGCCACATCCCGATGCCGAGCAAGGCCATCACGACGATCGGGACCAGCGCATCCACGACCTGGCCATTCCGCCAGCGATCGACGAGGGCAAACACGCCCGGGGATAGCGTCGGGCCGAGGCCCAACAGCTGCACGAAGATCAGTGCGAACAGCGCCCACACCAGCACCGCCCGCCCGACCGCGCCATATGCGCGGCCAACGGCGGCCGCGGCAAGAAAGAGCAGGGCCAGCAGCAAGGTGTTGATTGCCGCCGCCGCGAAGTCAGTGTTCGAGACATCGAGGAAGTACGCCCCGGGGCCGTTGACGGCGAGGATCTCGAGCCAGACGCGCAGGAAGCAGAGGTGCGCGAGCGAGAGCGCCACGAAATAATCGCCGGCCGAGAGCCGTCTTATTGCACGGGCAAGCGCGTGTGCGCCTGCCTCGTTGGTCTCGGGGTGTCCGGCAGCCAGTGTGGCCATCGATGGGGATTGGGGTCTGCGCTCCGGCGCGTGGCCGTCCGGCAGCGACAGCCGAATCTACGCTACCGACCTGTGACGCGCCTGTGACCTTGTCCACCTTGTCAGGGGTTCCTTTGCCTTGGGAGCCGAAGATACCCCATCCGTATATATTGCCCGAGTCGGGCTATGTCCCTTTGGAGTCGCAATGCATCCACGTACAAAGTTCCTGCTTGGCGGCGCGGTGGTCCTGGGTGCCGCTGGCGTGTTGATGACCGGTGCCATCAAGGACACCGGTGTCTACTTCCTGATGCCGGCCGAGCTGCAGGCCAAGGTCGCGGCAGATCCCACTCTTGTCGGCACGGGCGTGAAGGTTGGCGCGCGAGTCGTCCCGGGCACGGTCAATCGCGACCCCTCGGGTCGCCAGGTCTCGTTCGAGATGACCGACGGCGCGGCGACGTACCCCGTCGTCTATCGTGGCATCATTCCGGACACCTTCTCCGATTCCGTCGAGGTCGTGGTGGAAGGTCGACTGGACTCGAGCGGCACCTTCCAGGCGACGACGCTGCTGGCCAAGTGCGCCTCGCGCTACGAAGAGGCCCCCGAGGGCTACGAGGCCATGCGCAAGGCGTACGAAGGCGGCGCTGCAGCGCCCCACGACTTGCCGGCGCCCGCGCCGAGCGGCGATACGCCGCGCTGAGTCGTTGGTCGGCACTCCTCCGGCTTTCATATAGATGATCCTCGTCGGCGAACTCTCGCTTTGGATCGCCCTGCTGATGGGCCTGTGGGCGATCACCACCTCGTTCGCCGGCGGTGCCCTGCAGCGCCAGGACCTGATCCGCTCGGGTGAGCGTGGGCTCTACGCGGCGGCGGGATTTGTCGGACTCGCGTCGCTGGGTCTCTGGAGCGCACTGCTCAGCAGCGACTTCTCGCTGCGCTACGTCGCCTCGTATACCAGCGCGAACTTGCCGGTGGTCTACAAGATCTCGGCGTTCTGGGGCGGGCAGTCAGGCTCGATGCTGTTCTGGTGCCTGATTCTCGCGATCTACGGTGCTGCGGCGACGTTCACCAACCGCAAGTCCAGCCGTGCCCTGATGCCCTGGGTCACGGGCACCAACGCGGCGGTGCTGTTGTTCTTCGTCGCCGCCACGGCGATCGCGACGAACCCCTTCGAACGGCTCGACTGGGTGCCGCCCGACGGCCGCGGCCTGAATCCGCAGCTGCAAAACCCTGCGATGGCCATCCACCCGCCGATGCTCTACCTCGGCTATGTGGCGACGTCGATCCCGTTCGCCTTCGCCATCGCCGCGCTGGTGACGCGCCGGCTCGACGCCGAGTGGCTGGGCGCGGTGCGCAAGTGGTCGCTGATCAGCTGGGTATTCCTCACGCTGGGCATCGTGCTCGGCATGTGGTGGGCGTATGTGGAACTGGGCTGGGGCGGCTACTGGATGTGGGACCCGGTGGAGAACGCCTCGCTGCTGCCCTGGCTCACCGGTACGGCGTTCCTGCATTCGATCATGATCCAGGAGAAGCGTGGGATGCTGCGCAAATGGAACGTGGTGCTGGTCGTCTCCACGTTCCTGCTGAGCATCCTCGGCACCTTCATCACGCGCTCGGGCGTGATCCAGTCGGTGCATTCGTTCGCGCAAAGCAACATCGGGATGTGGTTCGCCGTGTTCCTCGTCGCTGCGTTGGTGGTGACGGCCTGGCTCGTCACGCTGCGACTCAAGGACCTTGAGGCCAAGGCCGAGCTCGAGGCGATGATTTCGCGCGAGGCGGCCTTCCTCTACAACAACCTGGTGCTGGTGGGCATCGCCTTCTCGGTGCTCTGGGGCACGCTCTTCCCGATTCTCTCGGAGTGGGTGCGCGGCTCGAAGATCACGGTGGGCGAGAGCTTCTTCAACACGGTGAACGTGCCGCTTGGCCTCTTGTTGCTGCTGCTCACGGGCATCGGGCCGCTGATCGCCTGGCGTCGCGCCTCGGTGGCGAACATCCAGCGACAGTTTGCGGTGCCGGCGTTCATCGGCATCGTGGCCGCCGGCGCGCTGATGGCGCTCGGTGTGCGCGGCTTCTATCCCTTGATGGCCTGGGGGCTGAGCGCCTTCGTGGCCGGCACCATCGCGCAGGAGTTCCAGAAGGGCATCGGCGCGCGGATGCGGATGCACGGGGAGAACATCGTGCTGGCGTTCATCAACCTCGTGTCGCGCAACCGTCGCCGCTACGGCGGCTACATCGTGCACGCGGGCATCGGGCTGCTCTTCGCGGCCTTTGCAGGCATGGCCTTCAAGCAGGAGCACGACGTCACGCTGGCCGACGGCGAGTCCTTCACCACCCGCGATCCCTTCGGCGCGGAGTGGACCTTCACGAGCGAAGGCATCTCGAACTTCAAGGCGTTGAACCGCGACGTGGTGGCGATCGCACTGCGGCCGAGCCGCAATGGCGAATCGATGCCCGTGCTGACCAGCGAGAAGCGGCAGCACTTCGATTCACGCAACAACCCGACGTTCCAGCCCAGCACAGAGGTCGGTATCCTCACGATGGGTCGGCAGGACGTATATCTCGTGCTCGCCGGCACGATCGGTGACCGCGCGGAGATCCGCATCAACTTCACGCCCTTGGTGGCCTGGGTGTGGATCGGCGGCATCCTGATGGCGGTGGGCGGCCTCGTGGTGATGTGGCCGCAGGCCGAGCGCGCGCGGCAGGGCGGCTACGTGACCGAACTCAAGCCGCAGCACGCTGAGGCGGCGAACGTCTGATGACGATGCTCGACCGTCGCGAGTTCTTGGTCGGTGTCGGCGGTGCCGCGGCGGCACTGGCGGCGTCGATGGCCTCGCAGCCCCGGCTGCTGCGCGCGCAGCAGGCGCAGAACTTCGCGCCGATGGACCAGAGCGCGTACCGCCCCGTGCGCCTGGATCCCAAGCCCGGCGCCACGCCCTCGATGACGGTTGAGGAGCGCGACGCGCTAGAGCACGAGCTCAAGTGCCAGTGCAGCTGCGTGCTCGACGTGTACACCTGCCGCACCACGGACTTCACCTGCAGCGTGTCTCCGGCGATGCATCGCGACGTGCTGCGGCTGGTGGACGGCGGCTACTCCGCCGACGAGATCAAGCAGGCCTTCGTGGATGTGTATGGCGAGGTGGCGCTCACCGCACCGGTGAAGCAAGGCTTCAACTGGGTGGGCTACTTCGCGCCGAGCGTGGTGCTGCTGAGTGGCGGTGTGGTGTTGACGATGATGCTGCGTCGCTGGTCGTCGAAGGCGCAGGCGAGCGCGGCCGGCGCGGCAGCGGCGGCGGTGCCGACGCGTGCAGCCAGCGACGCGGGCTCATCCGACGCGGTGCCGGCCGGCGTGAGTGCCGACGATATGGCGAAGCTCGAGCGCGCGCTTCGCGAGGATGGCTAGGTGATCCCGCTGCTTGTGGGCGCAGTCTTGGCGGCACTGGGTCTCGCGTTCGTGCTGACGCCGCTGCTGCGTCCGGCGACGGAGGAGCAAGGCGAGTCGGTCACGTCGGCAGCGATGCTGCCCGTCGAGGCGAGTGCACTGGAGGCGCTGCGCGAGGTCGAGTTCGACCAGGCCACGGGCAAGCTCTCGCCCGAGGACTACGCGGCGCTCAAGGCGACGTACACGCCGCTGGCGCTGGCCGAGCTCAAGGCGCGCGAGGCCGCAGACGCCGGTGCGGCGGCGATTGCCGGGGCGGCGGATCCCGCCGAGGCCTTGATTGCGCGGGTGCGGGCGCAGGGGCAGAGCTGCCCCGCACACGGACCGCGCCCCGAGCCCGATGCGCTGTTCTGCTCCGATTGCGGACGGTACCTGGGCGCTGCGTGCACGCATTGCGGCGCGCCGGTGGAGAGCGACACGGCGCGCTTCTGCGTGGGCTGCGGGAGTTCGCTCGCGGCGTAAACGTCCGCCGTCGAGCGGCTGCACCCGCGCCGCGCCTCACCGCGCCGGATGCATCGTCAGCCAATCCAACGCCAGCGACGCCAGCACATTCACGCCCACCGGCAGCGCGGACTCGTCCGCAAAGAACAGCGGCGAGTGGTTGGCGGGCGCCACCGCCGGATCCTGGCCAATCGGCGTCACGCCGAGAAACACGAAGAAGCCAGGCACACGATTCTGGAAGTACGAGAAGTCCTCGGCACCCGTGATCAGGTCGCTGGTTGTCACGTCCTTCGCGACGCGGCGCAGCGTGGGCAACATCTTCTCCGTGAGGGCGGGCGTGTTCACCGTCACCGGATAGCCGGAGTCGATCACCACCGTCGCGCGCGCGCCCGAGGCCGCCGCGATGTGCGTGGCCGTGCGCTCGATGCGCCGGAAGATCGAATCGCGTTGCGCCGCGTCAAACGTGCGGATGGTGCCGATGAACACCGCGCTGTCGGGGATGATGTTGTTGCGAATGCCGGCGTCGATGGCGCCCACGCTGACCACCGACGGCACCAGCGTGATGTCCGTCTGGCGCGACACGATGGTCTGCATCCCCACGATGATCTGCGAGGCCACGACGATGGGGTCGATGCCACCCCAGGGCTTCGAGCCGTGGGTTTGCCGTCCGTGCACAGTGACCGTGTACGAATTCGATGCCGCCATGAACGGGCCGCTGCGGTACGTCACGGTGCCGGCGGGCGCGGGCCACACGTGGAGGCCGAACACCGCCTCCGGCTTCGGGTTGTCGAACGCGCCGTCGGCGAGCATGCGCTCGGCGCCGCCGCCACCGTCGGGGTGGCCTTCCTCGGCGGGCTGGAAGAGGAACACCACCGTCCCCGGAAGCTGCGCTTTCATGCCCGCCAGCACCTCGGCGGCGCCCATCAGCGCGGCGACGTGGTTGTCGTGCCCGCAGGCGTGCATCACGCCGACTTCCTGCCCGCGATAGGTCGTGCGCACCTTCGAGGCGAAGGGGAGATCCACCTGCTCGGTGACCGGCAGCGCGTCCATATCGGCGCGCAGCGCCACCACGCGTCCCGGCCGGCCGCCACGGAGCACGCCGACGACGCCGGTGCCACCGACTCCCGTCCGCACCTCCATCCCCAGCGAGCGCAGATGTGCCGCGACGAGGCCGGCCGTCCGCGTCTCGAAGCTCGAGAGTTCGGGATGTTGGTGAATGTCGCGCCGCCAGGCCACGACCTTGTCGTTCACGGCGGCGACGCGACGGTCCAACTCGCGCTGCAGCGGCGACTGCGCGACAAGGGGAGCGGCAAGGACGGCGCTGAGTAAAGCGGCGAGCGGCAGACGGGGCATTCCGAACCTCGGCAGGGGTGATTTGCTTCAGGGGAAGATGCACGCGCATCCCTCGCCCCAACAGGCGAGGCAACCCGTAGATTGTCGAACCATGACCCAGCGCTCAGCGTCCTCCCAGCAGCTGCACGAGCTACTCGCAGAGTCCGAGGCGGTGCAGGCGCGCTTCGACGCGCTGGACCTGCGGGTCTCCGACACGCGCTGGTCGCAGCGTCCCGCGCCCGAGCGATGGTCGGTGGCCGAGTGCGTGGCGCACCTGAATCTCTCGTCCGAGGCGATGCTGCCGCTGTTGCACGCCGCGCTGGCAGCGGCGCGCAAGCTGCCGGCGATCGGTGCACGCCGATACTCCGGCACGATGCTGGGGCGCTTCCTGCGCCTGATGCTCGGCCCGGCGCCACGGCTCGGCCAGCGGGTCATTGGCGGGACGCGCACGCCGGCGGCTTTCGTGCCCGGCGGATCACTGCCACGGCACGAGGTGGCCGCGGCGTTCCGGCAGCACCTGCTGCACGAGCGTGAGTTGATCCGCGAGAGCGAAGGGCTCGCCATCGATCGCGCGATGATCGAGTCGCCCTTCGCGGCAGGTGCGCAGTACGATGCCTGGTCCGCCTTGCGGATCGTCGTGCGCCACGAGCTGCGCCATCTGGTACAGGCAGAACGGGCCCTCGAGACACTGGAAGGACGATGAGCGTACCCGGAAGCCTCTCGCGAAGCGTCGCCGAGTGGACGGGCCACAACAAGCTGTGGTTCAAGCCGTCCGACCCCGCGTTCGCGTGCGCCACTACCGCGCGCACGACGCTGGAAGCCGGCGGCAACTTCCTCGCGATGCGCTACGAGTGGTCGCACGCGGGCAGCGCGCACCACGGCATGATCCTGCTAGGCGAGGACGTGGCGGCCGCTCGCTGCGATGCCGCCTGGGTCGATTCCTTCCACAATGGCCAGCGCCTGATGCTGTGCACGGGACCGATCTCCACGGACGGCGTGCTGCGCGCGACGGGTGCCTATCCCGCGCCGCCCGGTCCGGACTGGGGTTGGCGGCTCGAACTCTCGGCGCCTGCGCCGGAGCAGTTGCTGCTCCGGATGTTCAACATCATGCCGGACGGGACAGAGGCGTTGGCAGTCGAAGCGTCGTACTCGCGACGTCGTTGATCGCGTCGGTCACCTCGAGGGCGGTGCGCGCCGCGCTTTCGAGCAAGGGGATGCCCGGCCCAAGATAACTGCCGCAGAACCAAAGCCGCCGGTCACGCTGCGCGTGTAGCTCGCGAACGGCGCGCGCGCCCTCCAGCGATGCCGCGTTGACCAGGGGCCGTTCGAAGCGCGCCGCGGCGCGCACGGTCTCCTCGCGCGGACTGCGCAGAGGATTCCAGGTCTGGAAGATGGCAGAGCCGCGCTTGAGCGCCGGCTGCACCTTGTTCAACCAGATGGTTGCCATCGGCCGGTCGTGTTCGCGGCTCGTGATCAGATTCACCGGCGCCCAGTGGCGGCGATCGCGCGGCGCCAGTGTCGGGTCGCTGTGCACCACGACCTCGCTGGCTTCGTAGGCAAAGCGTTCGAGTGCACTGCGCTCGCGGGCAAAGGCGGCATCGAGCAGCCCCGCGGCCTGGTTGGCCTGCGTGGCGATGACCACGTGGTCGAATCGGCGCGTGCCGCCCTCCCACTCCACGCGCACGCCGTCCGCCGCGGGTGCGATCCGGCGCACCGCCACGCCACAGATCGCCTCGGCCACGGGCTCGGTCAGTCGCTGCACAACTTCCTGCGTGCCGAGGACCACGCGGCGGACGCCGCCAAAGGTCAGCCCCCGCGTGAGGTAGTCGAGGATGACGCGTGCGGGATAGGCCCGCACGGCCGCAGCACTGCAGGTGCAGACGGCGGCGAAGGTCGGGATGAGGAATCCCTCGGAGAACACTGCGTGGAATCCGCTGCGATCTAGCCAGGCGCCCAGTGGTTCATCGCCGTCGTGCAGTGTCTTGAGGGCGGCCGGTGCCAGGCGATAGAACCGCAGCAGCTCGCGGTTGATGCGCAGCGCGGTCGCGCCGAGCGGCGTCGCGGGCAGCGGGATCGAACGCCCGCCAAGCAACCAGTTGGCGTAGCGGTAGTAGGTCGCGCCCTCGAACTCGCTGAAGGAGCCGGCGTAGTTCGTGCGTTCAAGCCTGATGCCGAGCAGGTGGTACTGCGCAATCAGCGTGGGATAGTAGCCCTCGTAGAGCACGCGCAACGGCACGTCGATCCGGTGTGTGGCGCCTTCGTGCTCGAGGTCCAGCGAATGCGCGTCCATCCCGGCCACGGCATGTCGCTCGAGCAAGGTGACGCGGTGGTGGGCACTGAGGCGCCAGGCGGCGGAGAGGCCGGCGATCCCGCCGCCCACGACGGCGATGTTCAATCCCATTCGCACGGGGCAACGCTCCGGGGACGCAAGGGTACGGAACGGAAGATACCCGCGGGCCACCGACGCGGCAGTCGTGCACCGACCGTACATTGCACGTCCCACCTGCCAGCGGGGGTGCCGACCCCTGCGTACCTCATTTGGAATGGACGCCGTCCTCGCCTTCCTGCTGAAGTACCCACCGCGCGTCTGGGAGCGCGGCACGCTCGTCTGGGGCCCGGCCATTCCGCCGTGGGCGCTGGCCGTGCTCGCCGTGGCCGGTGTCGTGGCCGCCGTTGTCGCCGCTCGCCGTCTGCGCAATGTGAGGACGCTGGACCGGGTCCTGCTGGGCGGGCTTCGCGTGGCGGCGCTGCTCATCGTCGCCGCGATGCTTGCGCGGCCCATGCTCGTCGTGAGCACAGCCGTTCCACAGCGCAACGTGCTCGCGGTGTTGCTCGACGATTCGCGTTCGATGACGCTGCGCGACCTCGGGGAGCAGACGCGGGCCGAAGCGGTGCAGGGCACCTTTGGTGACTCGGCGGCGCTGGTGCAGGCGCTTGGTGAGCGGTTCTCGCTGCGCTTCTATCGCTTCGCGGCGGATGTGCGACCTGCCGCCGGCGCGGCCTCGCTCACGGCGTCGGGCACGCGCAGCGATCTCGTCGCGGCGCTCAATGGCGCGCGCGAGGAGCTTGGCGGCCTGCCCCTGGCCGGCATCGTGCTGGTGAGCGATGGCGCCGACAATGGCGGCGCGGACATCGAACCTGCCTTGCTCGGCCTCCGGGCCCGCCGCGTGCCGGTGCATACCGTGGGTGTCGGCCTCGAGCGATTCCCGCGCGACGTCGCGATCGAGCGCCTCAACATTCCCGCGCGGCCGCTCGCCGGCGCCGCACTGCTGGCAGACGTGACGCTGCGATTGCGCGGCGTCGGTGGCGAACGGGTGACTGTGGTGGCCGAGGCCAATGGGCGCCGCGTGGGTGAGACGACGGTCACGCTGCCCTCGCGCGAGGAGATTGTCCGCGTACAGGTGGCGCTGGATCCGCTGCCGCCGGGCGTGCATCGCGTGGCCGTAAAGGTCTCCGAACTGCCGCGCGAGACGGTGGCCCAGAACAATGAGGCGCAGGGTGTGGTGCAGGTGCGCGGCGGTCCAGATCGCATCCTCTATATAGAAGGGGAGCCGCGGCCCGAATTGGCGTTCATGCGGCGCGCACTCTCTGGGGACAGCGCCGTCGAACTTGTCACGCTGCTGCGCAGTGCGGAGCGGAAGTTCCTTCGGCTGGGTGTGCGCGATTCGTTGGAGCTGGCGGGCGGCTTTCCGACGACGCGGGAGGAGCTCTTCCGCTTCCGCGGCATCATTCTCGGCAGCATCGAGGCCGCGTTCTTCACGGCGGACCAGCTGCGGATGCTGGGCGATTTCGTGAGCCAACGTGGCGGTGGCCTGCTGGCACTTGGTGGACGCAACGCGTTCGCCGAGGGCGGTTTCCGCGGGACGCCGGTGGCGGAGGTGCTGCCGATTGCGCTCGATCGGGCAACACTGGGCGACGATGCGCCGGCCACTGAGCATCGCCTGCGCCCGACCGTGGCCGGGCGCACACAGTCGTTCCTGCGGCTCGGCGCCTCGGACACTGCGTCGGCGCAGCGATGGGACTCGTTGCCCCCGCTCACCGTGGTCAATGGACTCGGGTCGCTGCGACCGGGCGCGACAGCGCTGCTCACGGGCCGTCGCGAAGGCAGCATCGATGATGTGCCCTTGCTGGCATCCCAGCGATTCGGTCGTGGGACGGCCTATGTGTTTGGCGTGCAGGACGCCTGGCTCTGGCGTATGCACGTGGACATGCCGGTGGATGACCGCACGCTCGAGACGTTCTGGCGGCAGTTGATCCGCACGGTGTCCGAGGAGTCGTCGGATCGGCTCGAGGTGGCGGCGGTGCCCGCCATCGCCGCGCCCGGTGAACCGATGACGCTGCGTGCGCGCCTGGCCGACGAGCAGTTCGCCGACGTGAACGACGCGGCTGTCGAGGTCACGGTGCAAGCGCCGGATGGGCAGGTTCGCACGGTGCCGCTCGAGTGGACGCTGGGTCGCGACGGTGTGTACGAGGGCCAGTTCGTTCCCGAGGTGGCGGGGCTGCACACGCTGAACGCGGAGGCGCGTCGCGGGCGCGATACGACACGCGCGGTGGAGTCCGCGCTGCTGGCCGATGACACGGCGGCGGACGTGGAGCAGGCGGAACTGCGCACGCCGTTCCTGCGTCGCATCGCTGAGCAGACGGGGGCGCGCTACTACCCGCTGGCCGAGGCCGGCCGCCTCGCCGAGGACGTGATGTACACGGAGGCCGGCGTGACGATGCGGGAGTCGTTGGACCTCTGGGACATGCCGCTGCTGTTCCTGCTGCTGACGGCGCTGCTCGGGGCCGAGTGGGCTCGGCGCCGTGCACGGGGATTGGCGTGAGGCGCGCGCGGGCGATCGCACGGGGGCGCACCGCAGCGTTGGCGGCGGCGCTTGCTCTGGCTACCCTGGCGGCGCCCGCGGGCACCCTGCAGGCCCAGCAAACGCACGTGTTGCTCGTCACTGGGCTGACCGGCGAACCGCGATTCGCCAACACCTTCGAGACCGCTGCCGCCGCAGTCTTCGACGCGGCGCGCACGCAGTGGAAGGTCGCCGACTCGAGCCTCATCTGGCTGGGCGAGGATCCCGCGCGCGACCGCGCGCGCATCCGTGGCCGCGCGACGAAGGAAGGCATCGCCGAGGCGATCTTGGCGCTCTCGCAGCGTGTGGCGAGCGGCGACCGTGTGTTGGTGTTGTTGATTGGGCACGGCAGCGGAGAGCGCGAAGGCGCGCGGGTGAACGTGCCGGGGCCCGATCCCACGGCGGCCGACTACCGCGCCTGGCTTTCTGGTTTTGCGAACCAGCAGGTCGTGTTCGTGAACGCCTCCAGTGCCAGCGGCGATTTCGTCGAGGTACTGCGCGGCGAGGGCCGAGTGGTCGTGACCGCCACACGCAGCGCCTACGAGCGCAACGAGAGCATCTTCGCCGAGCATTTCGCACGCGGCCTCGGCACCGGGGCCGCCGACGCGGACAAGGACGGGCGCGTCTCGGTGCTTGAGGCCTTGGCGTTTGCGGACACGGAAGTGGATCGGCAGTACGAGACAGCAGGGACGCTGCGCTCAGAGCATCCGTTGGTCAGCGACTCCACGTTGGCGGCACGCGTGAGCTTCGGGCCGCCGGCGGTTGGGGCCGACAACCCACGTGTGCGCGCGCTGGTTGCGCAGCGCGCGGAGCTTGAGCAAGCGGTGGCGCAGCTACGCGCGCGGAAGGACCAGATGGAGGCGCCGGCATACGAAGCAGAGCTCGAGCGGCTGCTCCTCGAGATCGCCGAGAAGAATGCGGAGATCCGCGCAGCAGGGGGGCGGCCATGAGACTGCGCGTGTTCTGCGTGATCGCACAGTTCGCCGCCACGAGCCTGGCCGCACAAGCGGCCGCGGCGCCGCCGCGCGGCAGCGAACTGGCGACCCGCGTTGACGCCGCCGAGGCGGCGTTCCGGCGCGGCGAGCGCGATGAGCCGCGGCGCGAGGCACTGACGGTTGTCGCGGCGTACGAGCGAAACAACACGCGCAGCGCCGCCGACCACGATGCCGCCGGCCGCGCCTACCTGCTCGCGGCGCACGGCGCCGCCGTGCGCACGGGCGCGCGCCAGCCGGCGGAGTTGGTGCGCAGCGCGCTGCGAGCCTTCGATGCCGCGATCGCCGCCGATCCCGCCTGGGTTGAGCCGCAGCTGCGCGCCGCAGATCTCTTCCTGGAGCGGTACAACGCACCGGATGCGGCGGCCGGCTATCAGGCGGTGCTCGAACGCTGGCCTGACCAACCGCGCGCGCTGCTCGGCCTCGCGCGCGTGGCCGATTTCTCGGGAGAAGGCTCTCCCTTCGAGATGGCCAGCCGCGCCGCGACGCTGGACCCAAGGCTCGGGGCCGCGCACACGCTGCTCGCGCGCCTTTGGCTCGACGTCGAGCGTCCCGACTCCGCGCGCGCGGCCGCACGCCGCGCCGTCGCGGCGGATCCGACAAGTCTTGAGGCCTGGGGCGTGATCGCTGCGGTGGCCTGGCTCGCTGGCGACTCCAGCAACTTCGCGGGCGCCCAGGCGTCGGCGGAACGCGTGTCGTCGCGTCCCACGGCGTTTTGGGTGATGCTCTCCGAGGCCGCGTCGCGCCAGCGTCGCTACCTGTCCGCGGAGGGGTTTGCCGCGCGCGCCGTTGCTCTGGACTCTGTGGACGTGGACGCACTTGGCGCGCTGGGCACGAACCAGCTCCGTCGCGGCGATATCGCAGGCGGGCGGCGTGTGCTGGAGCGCGCCTTTGCGCTGGATCCCTTTCATCTCTGGCACAAGAACACGCTCGACCTGCTCGACCACATGGCGACGTTCCGCAGCGAACGTCGCGGACGTTTCGAGTTTGTCGGACCCGAGCGCGAGCTTGGCGTGCTGGTGCCGTATTTGTCGCCGCTGTTGGAGGAGGCGTACGACTCGCTCGCGGCGCGTTACGGGTATCGGCCGGCAACGCCCATTCGGCTCGAGATCTTCGACCGCGCGGCTGATTTCTCCGTGCGTACGGTAGGGCTCACCGGTCTGGGTGCCCTGGGTGTGAGCTTCGGCACGACGCTGGCGATGGACGCTCCCTCCGCGCGCGCGCAGGGGACCTTTAACTGGGGCTCCACGGCCTGGCACGAGTTGGCGCACACCTTCACGCTCGGGCTCAGCGGGCATCGTGTGCCGCGCTGGTTCTCGGAGGGCGCATCCGTCGTCGAGGAGCGTCGTGCGCGCGAGGGTTGGGGTGCGACGCCGACGCCCGACTTCCTCTCGGCGTGGCGGGCCGAACGCCTTCGGCCCGTGAGCGGCATTGGCGACGGTTTTCTGCGGCCGCGCGATCCCGGCGAGCTGGGGCGCTCGTATTACCAGGCCTCACTCGTGGTCGAGATGATCGAGACGGAGTGGGGCACGCCGGCGCTGGGTCGGATGCTGCGGGAGTGGGCCACGGGAGCGAGCACGGCGCAGGTGTTCCAGCGTGTGCTTGGGCTGGACGAGCCGGCGTTCGATGCGCGTTTCAAGACGTACCTGGACACAAAGATGCGCGCCGTAAACCCGCGGGCACTCTCGCGTGGCGACGCCGACATCGAGGAACTGACGGCGCTGGCGCAGGCTGCCGCCGCGCGCGGCGTGGCGGCGGCGGAGGTCACTGCGCTTGAGCGCGTCATCTTTGTCTGGCCCTACGATGTCGACGCACACGCACAGCTGGCGCAGGCAGCCGTGCGCGCGGGTCTGCCGGACCTCTCCCTCCGCGAACGGCGGGTGATCGTGGCGCTGCGCCCGGCCGACCTGCTGGAGGCGCGATATCAGCTTGCCGTGGCGTTGCGCGAGGCCGGTGATCCCGCGGGCGCACGGCGCGAAGTGCTGGCGGTGCTGGAGCAGGCGCCGAGCTTCGACAAGGCGCTGCAGCTGCTGGTCGAGCTTCGGCGGACACCGGAGGCCAGATGAGACCGGATCGCCGCGCCATGCTGCTCGTGACGGTCGTTGCCGGCCTGTTGGCGATGCCGCGCACGGACGCCGACGCCCAGGGCCGTGGCCGCGGACGCGATCGCGTGAGCGCCGAGGACCTGCCACCGAACGTGCCATACGACGGCCGCTGGACCTTCGCGCGCATCCGGTATTCGATGTCCATCGATGCATTTGGCGGGCGCCGCGGCCGTGATGTCCCCTGGGCGCACGACTACCCGCGCGGCGAGCGCAACTTCTCCAAGATCCTCGGGGAAATCAGCACGGTGCGTGTTCGCATGGCGGAGAGCGTAGTGATCTCGCTCAACGACCCGGAGCTCTTCAAGTATCCCGTCGCCTACATGGCCGAGGCCGGCTACTGGAGCCCGAACGAGGCGGAGACCGCTGGCCTGCGCGCCTATCTGCTCAAGGGAGGCTTCGTCATCTTCGACGACTTCGCGGGTCAGGCCTGGAACAACTTCGAACGGCAGCTCCGCCGCGTGATGCCCGAATTGCGGCTCATCCGACTCACGGCTGAGCATCCAATCTTCGACTCGTTCTTCAAGATCCCATCGCTGGACTATGACCATCCGTACTACGGGGTGAAGGCCGAGTTCTGGGCCCTGTTCGAGGACAATGACCCGCGCAAGCGGATGTTGGTCATCGCGAACTACAACAATGACCTCTCGGAGTACTGGGAGTACTCGGGCGAGGGGATGTTCCCGATCGACCTGTCCAACGAATCGTACAAGCTGGGCATCAACTACATCGTCTACGCACTGACGCGCTGAGCACCGCACCAAACCCATCCACGGGGAGAGACGTGACCGAGACCACCGCATCCACTTCGCTCGACGCCCTCGACGACGGCCAGTTGGCCGACCGCCTGCATGCCGCCTCTGGGCAGATCGCCAGCGAGTTGCGCAAGGTGATCGTGGGGCAGGACGCCGTGGTGGAGCAGGCGCTGATCGCGCTCTTCGCCGGCGGCAACTGCCTGCTGGTCGGCGTGCCCGGCCTGGCCAAGACGCTGCTCATCTCGACGCTGGCGCAGGCGTTGGATCTCTCCTTCTCGCGCATCCAGTTCACGCCGGACCTGATGCCCTCCGACGTCACGGGCACGGACGTGATCCAGGACGATCCGGCCACGGGGCAGCGGCGACTCGCGTTCATGCGCGGCCCGGTGTTCGCCAACGTGCTGCTGGCCGACGAAATCAATCGCACGCCGCCCAAGACGCAGTCCGCGCTGCTGGAGGCGATGCAGGAGAAGCGCGTGACGGTGCAAGGGCGCACCTACACGCTGGAGCCGCCGTTCTTTGTCTTCGCGACGCAGAATCCGATTGAGCTCGAGGGCACGTATCCGCTGCCCGAGGCGCAGCTCGATCGCTTCATGCTCGAGGTGCTGCTGGATTATCTGCCCGAAGAGGATGAGGTCGCGGTGGTGAAGGGCACAACCGGCCTACCGGGCTCCGCCGTGCAACCCGTGGTCTCGCGCGACGAGATCCTCGCGTACCAGCGCGTGGTGCGTCGCGTGCCGGTGTCCGATCCCGTCACGCGCTACGCCGTGGCGATTACACGGGCTACGCGCCCGAATGGCGCGACCGCCGTGGCCGACGTGACTAAGTGGCTCTCGTACGGCGCCTCCGTGCGCGCCGCGCAGTCGTTGGTGCTGGGGGCGAAGGCGCGTGCGCTGCTGCAGGGCCGCAGCCACGCCACCTACGAGGACGTCGCCGCGTTGGCGCGTCCCGTGCTGCGGCACCGATTGATCCTCAACTTCCAGGCACAGTCCGAGAAGGTCACGGCCGATGCGCTGATCGACCGGCTCGTGAACGCCGTGCCGAAGCCGGCGTCCAAGCTCTAGGATCCGATGACCGCCGTCGCGCCGACCACCCTGCTCGATCCCGCGCTGCTGGCGCGGATCGCCGACCTGCCGCTGCTCGCGCGGACGGTCGTCGACGGCTTCCTGCACGGCCTGCATCGCTCGGCGCGCAAAGGGCTCTCGCTGGATTTCGCCGAGCACCGGGCATATCAGCCCGGCGATGACCTGCGGCGCATCGATTGGAAGGCCTACGCGCGCACCGACCGTTTCTATGTAAAGGAGTACGACGCGGACACGAACGCCGGCGTGGTGTTTGCGCTCGACTGCTCCGGCAGTCTCGACTATGCCGGCAGCGGCGTGCACAAGTTCACCTACGGGCGCATGCTCGTCGCCGCGCTTACGTGGTTGGCGCAGCGGCAGGGCGACCGCGTCGGCCTTGCACTGTTCGCTGACGGCCTGAAGGAGATGGTCCCGCCGTCCACGCGACACCTGCAGCTGGTGATGCACGCGCTGGGCCGCGCGACCGCTGCGGGCGAGGGCACGATCCCGCGCTGCATCGATCGTGTGGCGGACCTCGCGACTCGCGCGGGCATCATCGTGCTGGTGTCGGATCTGTACGATGACCCCCAGGCCATCGGGCGCTCGGTGGACACGCTGCGTGCACGCGGCCACGACGTGATGGTGTTCCACTTGGTGGACCCTGCGGAGGAGGAGTTTCCATACGATGCGCCGCTGGTGTTCGAGGATGGCGAACGTGACATCCGCCTTCCGTTGCGGCCCGAGGAGGCGCGCGAGCGCTATCTCGGACTGTGGCGTGAGCACGTCGAGGCACTGGAGAAGCGCATGAAGGCTGCCGGTGCCGACTACATCCGCCTGCGCACTAACGAGCCGCTGGACCGCGCGCTGCACACCTACCTCGACCACCGGCTCTCGACGGGGCGGGTGCGCTAGTGGGCTTTCTCGTACCGGCATTCCTCGCAGGGCTCGTCGCAGTCGGCGTGCCCGTGCTGATGCATCTCCGCGACCGGAACGAGGAGACGCCGACCCGCTTCCCGTCGTTGATGTTCCTCGTGCGGCTGCCAATCCGGACGTCTGATCGTCGACGCATCACGGACTGGCCGCTCCTGTTGTTGCGCGCCGCGGCGGTTGCGCTGCTTGTCGCCGCATTCGCGCGCCCCTACTTCGGTCGCGTCAGCGCGGTTGATCCCGGCGCGCGCACGCGCGCCGTCGTGCTGGTACTCGACCGTTCACTCTCGATGTCGCACGGCTCCACTTGGGCGGCAGCCTTGGACTCGGCGCGCGCGGTGCTGGACGGGTTGCGCGCGGGCGACCACGTCGCGCTGGTGACCTTTGATGACGAAGCGTCGGTGGCGCAGGGCTGGACGACGGACCATGGCAGCCTACGCGCCGTACTAGACGCAATCACGCCCGGACCACGCGGCACCCGGATGGGTGCCGCGTTACGCGCTGCGCGCGGGCTGCTGAGCACGGCGCCGCCCGCCGCGCCCGAGGTGGTCCTGGTAAGTGACCTGCAACGTTCGGGTCTGGCTGGCACCGCGGGGCTCGAGTGGCCGCAGGATGCGCCGTTGCGCACTGTTGTCGTCGCCGCCGCGCGCCGTCCAAACGTGGCAATCTCCGACGTCGAGGCGCGTCGCGTGTCCTCGGACGGTCGCGCGTCGCTGCAGGTGCAGGCGCGACTGGTCGCGCACGAACTCGATGCCTCGCGCGCGCTGCGCGCGACCCTCGTGCTGGGCGGACGCGAAGTTGCCACGCGCGAGTTGACCCTGGCCGCCGGCGGAGAGCGCGGCGTCGTGTTCGATCCGGTACCCGCGCCGGCGGGCCTGGTCCGTGGCGAAGTCCGACTCACCGCCGACGAGTTGCCCGGCGATGATCGCTTCGCCTTCACCGTCGCCGCCGAGGACGCCATCCGCGTGGTGGCGCTGCTGCCGGGCAACCTGGACCGCGACGAACTGTTGTTCTTCGAGCGTGCATTGTCGATCGGCCGTTCGCCCGAAGTTCGCGTCGAGCGGCGCAATGCTGCCCTCGACGCCGCAACCTTGGACCGCGCGGCGATGGTCGTGCTCTGGGATGTGCCCGCACCTGGCGACGAGGCCCTGGCCAACTGGGTCCGCGCGGGAGGCGGACTCGTGCACTACGTCGGAGGCCGTGTCGCGGCACGTCGCGCGGCGTTGGCGTTCGGCGCTGCGACTGCGGTTGGCCTTGCCGACCGCCGCGCTGCCGGTGGAGGCGTGCTCGGTGAGCATCGCGGCGACCACCCGCTCTTCACTCCGTTCCGCACGACGCCAGCCGCACTCGGCGCGCCGCGCTTCTGGAGCTACGCACGCTTGGAACCGGCCGCCGGCAGCGATGTCCTGGCCCGCTTCGATGATGGCGCCGCCGCCGTGCTCGAACGCGCGGAGGGCGAGGGCCGCGTGATCGTGAGCGCCCTGCCACTCGATGCGCGCGAGGCCGACTTGGTGCTGCAGCCCGCCTTCCTGCCGCTGGTACGGCGATTGGCGTTGTACGGATCCGGACACGAAGGCGCGCCTGCCGCGCGTCGGACCGGGGAAGCCTGGGTCCCGCGCGGCGTCCGCCGCTCACCCGTGGTCGTGGCGCCGGACGGCGCGCTGATCCGGCCCGAGGATGGTGCCGCGTCCGTGATGCTCGAGCAGCCCGGCATCTATGCCGCCTACGAAGGGCGCGTCGATGGTGCGCCGCGCGCCATCGTCGCGGCAAATGCGCCCGCCGAAGAGTCGGATCTGACACAGGCTGACCCGCGCGAGTTGCTGTTGGGCGCCAGCGAGGGTAGTGCCGTGGGGGTGGCCGAGTCTGCGCAGGCGGCCGCCCTGGAGTTGGAGACTCGCCAGCGCGGCTGGCGCCTGCTCCTGTTGGGAGCCTTGCTCTGCCTCTTGGCGGAGACCTGGCTCAGCAGTCGGGGCTGGCGCGCGCAGGCGAGACGTGCGAGCATCGAACAGTTGCAGGGGGAGGTCACGTGACATCGGTACAGGCACTGGACGGGCTGCTCGCACAGTTGCGGCGGCAACGGAATCGACGGCTCGCGCTGGAAGGCGCGGGTGCCGTGCTCATCGCGGTGATCGCGGCGCTTGCCGTTGGCGCGCTGATCACGCGGACGATGGGCATCACGGGGCCGGCGGTGCTGGCGACGCGCGTGGCCGGCTACCTCGTCGTCATCGTGGCCTCGTACTGGTTCCTCGTGCGGCCGCTGCTGCGGCGCGCGTCGGACGCCGAGTTTGCGCTCTACGTGGAGCGGCACGCCCCGGAGCTGCGGCAGGCGTTGGTGACGGCGGTCGAGCAGCGGCACGACATCGGCGGTTCGGAGGCGCTGGCACGACGCGTCATTGATGGCGCGGTGCAACAGCTTCGCCCGATGGCGGCGGCGCGTCGCGTGGAGGCGCCGCGGGAGAAGCGCGCGATGCAGCTGCTGGCCGGAGCCGCGGCCGTGTTGCTTGCGGCCCTGCTGTTCGGGCCAGGCGGCCTACGCGATGCGGGGCGCGTGCTGTTCGCCCCGTGGAGCATTGCCGTGGCGGCGACGCCGCCTGCGCCGCTGGTGTCGGTGGACCCCGGTGATGTCACCGTGCCGCGTGGTGGAGCCCTCGATGTTCGCGCCGCGCTACAGCACTTCAGCGCCGATGGCGCCGAGCTCGTGTTCCGAGCCGACAGTGCCGCCGAGTGGGTGCGCCTGCCGATGGGCCGCGACGCCGATGCCTTCACGAGTCGGCTCTTCGATATTGTCGCCCCGACCGAGTACTACGTGGAGGCCGCAGGGGTGCGCTCGCGCACGCACCGCATCCGCGTGAGCGACCTGCCGGCGGTGGAGCGCCTGGGGGTGGAACTGCGCTATCCGGCGTACACGGGGCTTGAGCCCGAGTCGATCGAGGACGGCGGCGACATCGCCGCGGTGCGCGGCACGACGGCCATCATCCGACCCGCCGTCACTCGGCCGGTGCGTGAGGGCACGCTGACCTTCGACGACGGCACGACGGTGCCACTCACGCTCGGCGCCGACGGCCAGTTGAGTGGCTCCTTCCGCGTGCAGCGCAGTGGGTTCTATCGCGTCGACCTCGTGTCTGAGGACGGGCGCCGCGTGAGTGGAGGAATCCAGTATGCCGTGGAGGCGTTGGAGGACCGGCCTCCGGGTGTGCGCATCGAGACGCCGGGCCGCGACACCAAGGTCGGCCCGTTTGATGAGATCACGATCGAGGCGGTTGCGTCGGACGATTATGGCGTGCGCGGCATCGAGTTGCGCTATGCCGTGAATGGCGGTCCGGAGCAGAGCGTGACCATCCGTGCGGCCAACAGCGCGCCGCGGATGGAAGCACAAGGCGCGCACACGTTGTTGCTCGAGGAGATCAACCTCAAGCCCGGGGACCTCGTCGCCTACTATGCGGCGGCCACCGACGGCACGGGGCAGTCAGCGCAGAGCGACATCTATTTCATGGAAGTACGGCCCTTCACAAGGAATTACCGGCAGGCGGAGTCCGGCGGTGCCGGAGAGGGAGGGCAGGGCGGCGAGGCGCAGTCGGCGGGCGATT
The DNA here is from genome assembly GCA_019637445.1 of Gemmatimonadaceae bacterium. NCBI lineage: Bacteria > Pseudomonadati > Gemmatimonadota > Gemmatimonadia > Gemmatimonadales > Gemmatimonadaceae > Gemmatimonadaceae bacterium. The sequence continues at coordinate 2,229,018 of JAHBVS010000001.1, forward strand.
TCGTGCGGCGGCAGCGTGACATTGTTGCCGGCACCTACAACGTGATGCGCGACAGCGCGCGCACCGAGGAGCGCCGCCGCAGCGAGGACGCGACCACGCTGGCGATTGCCCAAGGTGGACTGCGCGAAGAAGTCTCGACGCTGGTGACCCAGATGGTGGGACGCGGCGTGGCTGGATCCGACTCGACGATGGCATCGATCGCCGCGGCGCTCGACTCCGCCGTGACGGCCATGCGCTCGGCAGAGGAACAGCTGGGCCGCCGGAATCCGCGCGAGGCGCTGCCGCACGAGCAGCGCGCCTTGGCCTTGGTGCAGCGCGCCGACGCGGCGTATCGCGATGTGCAGTTGCAGCAGCAACAGCAGGGCGGCGGCGGTGGTGGCGGCGGCGGTGAACAGCCGAACGCCGAGGATCTTGCCGACCTGTTCGAGCTGGAGACGGACCGGATGCGCAACCAGTACGAGTCCGTGCAGCAAGGCGCCAGCGGTGAGGAAGCCTCGCGCGCGCGCGAGGTGGACGAGACGCTGGAGCGCCTGCGCCAGTTGGCCAGCCGGCAGCAGCAGGAGAACGAGCGGATGCAACGCCAGGCAGAGGCGATGCGCGACCGCATGAATCGCTCGGCGTCCGGCGGTGGTGGGGGTTCGCAGCGTGACCTGGCACGCGAGGCAGAGGAGGAGGCGCGTCGCCTCGAGCGCTTGTCGCGTGAGCGGCAAGATCCGCAGTTGGCCGAGGCCGCGCGGCAGATGCAGCAGGCCGCCGACGCAATGCGTCAGGCGGCGACGGGCTCCGAGGCCCAGGGCCAACAGGCGTTGGAGCAGTTGGAGCGTGCCGCGCGGCGGCTTGAGGACGCGCGCAGCCAAGGTCTGGCCGATGGCGTGCGCGAGCTGGCGGACCGCGCCGAGGATATCGAGCGTCGCCAGGAACAGGTAGCGGAAGGCGTGTCGCGCGCGCAGCGCGAGTCGGGGCAGCAGCGCGCACAATCGCTGGATCGCTTGAATCGTGAGAAGCAGGAACTGGCCCAGGACGTGGAGCGTCTCGAGGCCGATGCGGATCGGATGTCACGCGAGGCGCGGCGCGACCAGCCCGAAGCGGCGAGCCAACTGCGCGAAGGGGCTGACGTGATTCGCGATCAGCGCATTCGCGACAAGATCCAGTTCTCGCGCAGCGTGATGCGCAGTGGATCGCCTGAGTATGCGAACGCGTTTGAGGATCAGATCGGGCAGGACCTTGAACGGATGCGGGAGAGTCTGCAGGGCGCGGAGCGCGCATTGCGTGGCGAGTCAGCCGCACGGCAACAGGAGCGCGCGCGGGAATCGGCGCGTGCGCTGGTGCAAGGTGTGGAGTCGCTGCAGGAGCGGATGCAGCAGGCGCGCGAGGGCGGCGCGCAAGGCGAACAGCAAGGTGAGCAGGGCCAGCAGGGCCAGCAGGGCCAGCAGGGCCAGCAGGGCCAGCAGGGCCAGCAGGGGCAGCAGGGGCAGCGGGGCCAGCAGGGCCAGCAGGGCCAGCAGGGCCAGCAGGGGCAGCAGGGGCAGCAAGGGCAGCAAGGGCAGCAGGGCCAGCAGGGTGGCCAGCAAGGCGGCCAGCAAGGCGGCCAGCAAGGCGGCGGCCAGCAGCGCGGAGCCGACGGTCAGCGCGCAATCGCTGGCGGCACGCCAGGCAATCTCTCCTCCGGCGACGCGCGTCAGTTCTCCCGAGAGTTCGGGCTTCGCCGACAGGCGGCCGAGCAGTTGCGCGACTTGGCGCGCGAGCAAGGCGTCGACGTAACCGAACTCGACCGCGCGATTCGCGACCTCAGGCAGTTGGAGTCGGCTCGCAGCATCTCCGATGCACGGGCCAGCGAGCGGCTGCAGGCCGACGTGCTCGAGCGCCTCAAGTCCTTCGAGCTCTCGCTGAACCGCCAGTTGTCGCCGCAGTCGGGGTCGCGCAATGCGCTGGGGGCCCGTTCACCCGTGCCGAGCGAGTATCGCGCCGAGGTGGAGGAGTACTACCGTTCCTTGGCGCGTCCGGGCACGGAACGACCCCCGGCTCCGCGTCCTGACACCCGGACCCCGCCTCGCCCGTAGGAATGCTCATGCCAGCCCTTCAAGCCGCCCAGACTCAGGCCCCGGCCCCGCCGCCGCCGATCCCACAGCTCCCGCAGGAGGCGCCGGCGCCGACGGCCATCATCAATGGTGTGCCGCAGTCGCTGGCGGACGTGCAGGCCCTGCGCGCCCAGCGCACGGAACTGTCCAACCAGCTGATCTCCGCACAGGGACGGCGCGACGAGATCGCTGCCCAGCTCGCCGAGGCCTCGGCGGCCGAGCGACCGGGCCTGGAGGCGCGCCTGCAGCAGTTGGACGCGCGCATCCTGCAGATCGAGTCCAACATCGAGCGCACGGGTCAACTGATGGCGTCGGCGCCCGGCCAGTATCTGCGAGAGACGTCTAGCGGTTCGGGGGTCACCTTTCCCAATGTCACCATGCGACCGGACATCACAGCTATCGCGGTGGTCTTCACGATATTCGTGCTGGCCCCCATCTCGATCTCGATCGCCCGCCTCTTCTGGCGTCGCGCGACGCAGGGGCCGGTGACGAACACGATCGACAAGGACACGGCGGATCGCTTGCGCCGCCTTGAATCCGGCGTGGATGCCATCGCCATCGAGGTGGAGCGCATCTCGGAAGGCCAGCGCTTCGTCACCAAGTTGATGGCGGACCGGGAGAGGCAGCGGCTGCCGGCGGAGCGGTAACGCCGGGTCCTGCGCCCCGGAAGGCTTCTACCAGATGGCCACAGAGGCACAGAGACACAGAGGGCGTTCGAACGAACCGACCCCTCTGTGTCTCTGTGCCTCTGTGGCGATGCAGTTGAGAATCGAAACCGATGTCAGCTTGAGTAGTACGACGCATTCTCCTCGACGTAGCCCTTGGTGAGATCGCAGCCGTAGGCCACCGCACGCGCATCGCCGACGCCGAGGGCGATTTCGAGGTCCACCACCTCGGTACTCAACGCCGCCCGCACCGTGGCGTCATCGAAGGACAGGCGCTCGCCGTTGCGCACGACCTGGTGCCCGTTGATCCAGGCATCCGTGGTCGCCGGCCGGATCATGCAGTCGAAGCACTTGCCCACCGCCATCAACAGGCGGCCGACGTTGGGGTCCGCGCCGTGCACCATCGTCTTCACCAACGGTGAGTTCACCACCGACTTTGCGATCTTGCGCGCCTCACCGTCGTCGCGGGCCCCGCGCACGGTGACCCGCAGCAGGTGCTCGGCCCCTTCGCCATCGCGGCCGAGCGTCTCGGTCATCTTGAGACAACCGGCCAGTAGGGCTTCGCGGAACTGCAGTTCATCGACCGCGCCGGCCAAGCCGTTCGCCAGGATGGCGCAGGTGTCCGACGTGGACGTGTCCGTGTCGACGCTCAGCATATTGAAGGAGCGACCGACGGCGTCGGCAAGCAGCCGCTGCAGCGTGGAGGCGTCGAGGTCGGCGTCGGTAAAGATGTAGGCCAGCATCGTGGCCATGTTGGGCTCGATCATTCCCGAGCCCTTCGCCACCCAGGTGATGGTGGCATCGCCGACGCTGCACGAGATCGCCTTCGGGAAGGTGTCCGTGGTCATGATGCCTTCGGCGCCGACCAAGGGATTGTCCTGGAGGTCGGCGGACATCCCGACCACGCCGCGCTCGATCTTCTCGATCGGCAGCGGCACGCCGATGACGCCGGTCGAGCTGACGAGGACGCGGTTCGCCTCGGTGCCCAGCTCCTTGGCGGCGGCCGCGGCCATGCGGCGCGCGTTCTCCACGCCCGCCGCGCCGGTGGCCACATTGCTGACCTTGCTGTTGGCGATGATCGCGCGCAGGCGGCCGCCCTTGAGGGTCTCGCGCCCCAGGATGATGGGCGCGCCGGGGAAGTGGTTCCGCGTGAAGACGGCGGCGGCGCTCGCCTCGACCTCGGAGACGAACAGCGTCAGGTCCTTCGCTTCCGGCTTGAGGCCGACATTCCGGCTGGCGCAGCGGAATCCGCGGGGAAAGCGCGCGCGATCGTGGAACAGGGCGGGCATAAGGCCGGAATCTTAACGATTCCGTGAGGGGCGCGTCTGCCTAGGTGTCCACGGTGCCCCCACCGTTACGAAACATCCTCAGGAGCAGCACGATGCGTAGCACTCTCCGCAGCCTCACGACCGCCGCACTACTCGGCGGGACCGCCCTGGCCCTGGCGGCCACGTCGGCGCAGGCGCAGGCCGGCACGGTCCGCCGCGCGCCCGAGCGTCCTGGCGCCGCGGCCTCGCGCCCGCTTGGCGTCACCGAACTCCTCAATGCGCGGCGCGCGCTGGAGCTGACGCCGCGCCAGGTCGCGCAGCTGGATTCCATTGAGCGCGTCCTGTTCGCCGACCGCCAGCGCACCGGTGCGGCCATGCGCGAGCAGCAGGAGCGACTCCGCACGGAGCTGCGTCAGCGCACCGAGCGTGGTGAGCGGCCGGCGGCCACGCAGGCGGGTCGCGACTCGCTCCGCGCCGCGATGCAGCAGCGGATGCAGGCCCTGCGGCCGCAGATGGAGCAGCTGCGCCAGCGCGACTCGGTGTCGCGTGCGGCAGCCGAGCGGGTGCTGAACGATGCCCAGCGCCAGAAGGTGCGCGAGATGCAGGCCGAGCGTCGCGGGTACGAGCGCGCGATGCAGCAGCGCGGGGCGCGGGGTGGGGTGCGGGGCGCAGGTCCCGCGCGCGGGGCTCGGCCCGGGCAGCGTCCGGGCGCCGCGATGGCTCCCCGCGGCCAGGCCGGGCCGCCCGATGCGATGCGCCGCGAGCAGGTGGAGCGTCGGCAGCGTGAGATGAGGGATCGGCGTCCGCCCGTGTGATGCGTCGACGTGGCTGCGTCTTGCCACCAATGGGACCACTGTCGCATCGCGCGGCGGTGGTCTTCGCGCATTCTGGCACAAAAGTGCCGTTGACAGCTTGAGGTCTGGGACGCAGACTCCGCGTCGCTCAACTCACGCGATGTTCGTCAATTCTCGTTCTTGGAGTCAAGCGTGGCGCGGATGGCCCATTGGCGTCTCGTCGCGGCGGCCGTTGTCGGCGCGGCCGTGGTCGGCGGCATCTCCTGCAGCGACGGCGCGATCACGCGACCACAGCCGGGCGAGGAGCCCGTAGCGGACCTGCAGCTAGGCGCCAGCCTGCAGGGCACGGTTCCGGCGACGGGCACGGTGCGCGTCCTGCTCGAGGCACCCGAAGGCCGCGCGATTCGCCTTGCCCTCCAAGGCACTGGCGGCTCAAGCGCCGACACCGTCCTTGCCGTTGTGCGTACCGGTGCGTCGGGGATTGAACTTGCCCGCGTCTCGAGCGACGGAGCCGCGCCATCGCCGACGCGCGACGCGACGCTGGTCGGGGCGATGGCGGTGGCCACGCTACTGGAGGTCGAGCTCTCGCGCGCTGCAGGCAGCGGTTCGCTGGCGTTCACACTGACGGCAGAAGCGCTCACCACGCGCCCGGAAGCGGCATCGGATACGCTGCGTCTCGATGTCGCCACTGTCGAGGCGATGGACGATGCCTTTGACGTCGACCACTTCGTGCTTGACGTCATGGCGAATCAGCGTGTCGTGCTGTTCATGGCAATGGCCGGCGCCACCCCGTCGACGCAGGTCCTGCTGCGCGCAACCTCGGCAGTGACCGCGCCCCTCAGCAGCTTCCAGTCGGCGCCGAACTACCCGCAGTATTCCCGCTCGCTGGTCCTGGAACCCACGGCAAGCACGCGCTTCACCGTCGCGGTCAGTCGGCTGGAGCCGATATCCGGATGGTCGGGCGGGACCTACACCCTGCTACCCCTACTCGTGCCCCGGACGCCGGAGTTGGCGGCGGAGCGGCTGACGCTCGATGTGCCCGTCGTTGAGCAGGTGGATGAAGTGGGCGACGTGGATGAGTTCCGCGTCGCGGTGCTGGCGGGCGGCGGCGTGCGCGCACGGGTCGTGCCGGATGCGGTGCCGAACCAGCCACTCACGCTCACGGTGCAGCTGCCTGGTGTGGCTCCCACGGAGGTCCCGATTTCCGGCACGACGATTCTGGAGTCGCAGACCCCGGCGCTGCAGGAGGGCGACGCCATCATCCGCGTTCACGCGCCGACCACGGGCGACCGCGACGGCTTACGCGTCGGGTACGAGCTCACCCTCTTGAGGCCCGCGACGGAACCCGAGAACGTCCCATCGGAGCTCACCCACGGTGTGACGGTCACGGCTGAGAGCATCGACTTTCCCGGCGACGTCGACGATTTCCGAATCTCGGTTCCGGAGGGCAAGTATCTGGCGCTCCGGACCAGCGCATCGACGAGCATCACGGTGCTGGGCTCGGACCTTGGCCTTGGCGTGCCGCATCTGACGGAGCTCGGTGCGCCGGGACCTGATGGGTTCCGGTCGTCGATCCATCCAGCGCCCGCGTCGGAGCGTGGAGCCCTCGCGCTTCGCGTGCGATCGCTCGACGGCACCACGCCCAGCTACGCCCTGACTGCCTGGATCGTGGACTCGACGCCCGAATGGGTGTCTCCCGACCTGCCGCTGAATACCTGGGTGACGGGTGAGCGGCTCGATGCGCCGGGGGATCTCGACGTATTTCGGCTGCCGGCGCAATCCAAGGCGACGCAGGTGCTGGTGGGGCTGGAGGCGGACTCCGGCTCCGTGGGCACGGTGGTCTACACCGTCGGGGATTGGCAGAACGCGGTGGGACTCGAGGGATACGCCACCGTGCTCTTCGACCGCGCCGTACCCGCGGACAGCGTGCTGCCCGTGCGACTGCACGGCCGGATCTTCTCGCCTGCGGCGGCGCCTGCCCCCGGCGGCTACCGCGTGATTGCCGTCTCGATCGATTCGATGCCGGAGCTGGTTCCCACCCAACTCGCCATCGGCGACTCCATCAATGAGACGCTGACACCCTACGACGTCGATAGGTTCCGCGTCGATGCGCCGCCTGGCACCACGTTCCGCGTCTCGTACCGCGGTCCGCCGTCGGGCGACCTCTGCGTCGCGGACGACGATCCACCGCTGATTGTGCGCTCGGCGGCCGGCGAGACGCGCGAGATCGCATGGTCCGGTGATCAGATCGTCGTGGAAGTACTTGTTCACGATTTCGTCGAGATCGTGGTGACCGGCCGTCGTGATCGGCCATCCTGCGACATCGGTATGTATTCGCTTTCCATCACCAGCCTCCCATGATGACGCGTTCGCTGCTCGTCTCCCTGTGCCTGCTCGTCGCCGTGGGCCTGAGAGCCCAGGCACCCACGACTGGAGCCCCACCGCGCCCGCCCATCGAGCCTCCGTCCTCAATCAGTTGGGACAGCCGCGATGCCGGCTTCGCTGCCTACCGCGCCGCTGGCGCTGGTGGCGTGGTTGCCGCGCCGTTCCTGCACGAGGGGAAGCAGTACCTGGCCCTCGTCCAGTCTGCCGTGTCGCGCGGACGTCCTGGCTTCGCAGATTCACTCCTCAAGGCGCTCGAGCGATGCAGTGAGCGCCTTCGGTTGGACGCGCCGTACCTCGCGCGCGCTGTCGAAGGGCGGGCCTTCCAGTCCTTCGAGCAGGCGACGGCTGGCCAACCCCTGGTGTCCATCACCATCGTCCCGGTGCCGACGCGGCGCAGCGGCTGCATCGAGAAGAAGAGCGAACGCCTCGTGGTCGAGGCGGGCCTCATCACCTCGATGGACACGCTGGGGCTGGCCTCTCAGGACGCCAAGAGCGTGGAGGTCTTTGTCGGCAGCACGAGAGTGGAGCCGGCGCTCGTCGGCAGCGCCGCGATCACGCGCCTGGCGCCGGCCTACGTGGATCAGGACGGCCTCTTCGCCCTTCGTGTGTACCTCTCCGCCGAGAACCTCGCGCCGCGCGACAGCACGCCGCCCGTGCTCTCGCTCAAGGTCTACAACGCCGAGCACGACGTTCCCGAGGTGATTGCGTTCAAGGAAGAACTGACGGACCTGCTGCGGAGGGAGCTGCTTGCCTGGCGCGCCCAGCGCTTGGCCACCGCTACCGGCAGAACGGGATTCGCGGTCGCGTTGCCGCCGCCGGAGAACGTGGCGCTGCGGGAATCGCGCAGCAGCTTCGAGGCCGGCGCCTATTCGGATGCCACCGCCCAAGCCGTTGCCCGGCTGGCTGGGCGTCGCCTGTCCTCGGCCGACCGTGTCACCAGCGGGTTGCAGGTCGGCCTCACTTTCGCGGAGCTGGGCGACGAAGCTGCGGCGAGCATGGCACTGCGGAAAGTCATGGAGGAAGAGCCCTGCCTGGCTCTTCCGGCGGGCGCACCGAGCACCACGAAGCGGCTGATGGAGGAGGTGCGGCCGCCGGCGCGCTGCGAGCCCTGGCCCCTTGGCGAGGTGGCTGTCCTTGGACTGGTCCCGGGCCGTGCGCACCGGCGACTGCGTGCCGACTATTCCGGCTCCGGCGTGATGCCGGCCGCGCTCGTGCTTGGCACCGCAATCGGTTCCGTGGCGCTCCACCTCAATGCGGATCGGCTGCGCAAGGAATACGAGGCCGTGGTGGGCGATCCGTCCGCCGAGTTCGAGACGGCCCGCAGCGCACACGAGCTGGCCAACGTCGTGGGAGTCGCCACCTACGTGGTCTGGGGCGCGACGATTGCGCACGCGCTGTGGCAGGAGTCGCGCTACGCCAAGCGAATCGCGTCGATGCAAGTCTATGCCAGCGATGCACAGCGGCGCGTCAGCGTCGGCGTCGCTCCCCGCGGCCTCGGCTTTTCCATCTCCTTCTTCTAGCCGCACCCATGCGATTTCCAGTCCTTGCCGTCGTCGCCAGCACCGGGCTTCTCGCCTCCTGTATCGAACCGCCCCTCGAGCCGAGCAACTACTTCGATTCGGCGTCCGGCAGCAAATTCGAGATTGTCAGCTCGCCGGACACGATCGATGCGGCCCTGCAGACGTTCAGCATCGTCATCCGGAGCCGTCCGCAACCGCCTGAGGGCGCCATCATCGTCTGGGAGACACTATCGGCGCCCGTGCTCATCAAGTTCGGCCAGTACGGCCTGGTGCCGGAGGCGGAAGGCGAGTTCCGTACGACGACAGCGGTCGGGTTGATCCCGACCGTGGCGACCTGGCGCGCATACATCTCAAACGCTCCGTATGCCCCGAGCATCACCGGGACCGTGGTGTTGCGCCAGCGCCCGGTGTCGGCGACGCTGAGCTGCGAACGAACGCCTGGCTGCCAGGCGCTGAGTGGATTGGGGAACACGACCTCGCTGGCCTTCACGCTGCGCGATCCGCTCTCCAACCCCGTCAATCTGCCGGGCGGAAGCTTCCGCTTCGGAACTGTCACGTCGCGCAACCCGGCCATCGCGTCCGTGGATGGCCGACCCGGGCCGTCCTTGGTCACGATTCGCGCGCAGGCCGCCGGGAGTACCTGGATTGTCTTGGCTGGCGAAGGCGTCGCCGACTCGATGCAGGTCACGGTGACGCCGTAGCGAGGCCTCCGGACAGCACGAACATTTGCCTCGCCCCGTGGGGAGCCCCAACTTGTTGGGGCTCCCCACACTTTTCTCCCTCCTTCAGGAGCTGAGATGACGGACGAAGCACCGGTCACCTCCCCGCCCGAGCAGGCCTCGTTGGTCGAGGATCTGATTGACATCTGGTTCACCCCGTCCAAGGTCTTCGCCCGGCGCGCCAATGGCGGCTACTGGGCACCGTTCTTTGTCGTCGCCGTGCTCATGTGTGCGCTGTACTTCGCGAGCATCGGCATGATGCAGGGCGTGTTCGATGCCCAGGTGGCGCTGGCCGTCTCACAGGCCATGGACAAGAACCCCAACCTGACGGCGGACCAACTCGACGGCATGCGATCGATGATGGAGGCCTCGATGAAGTACGGCGGCCTCGTCTTCATGCCGGTGATCCTGCTACTGCTGGGCCTCGTCGTGATGATCGCCGGCAAAGTGATGGGCGGCGAGATCAGCTTCGGCAAGGGCGTGATGATTGGATCGCTGGCCTATGTGCCGCGGGTGCTGGAGATGCTGCTCGTCTCGGTGCAGGGCCTGATCTTCGATACGGCCAGCTGGACGGGACGCTATCAGTTCTCCTGGGGTGTCGGGCGCTTCCTCGACCCGGAGATGCCGCAGGGCATCTACAACTTCGTCGGTCGCATTGACATCTTCACCATATGGATCACGATCCTGATCGCAATCGGACTCGTGAGCGCGGCGAAGGTGGAGAAGTCGAAGGCCTACATGGGCGCGGGCCTCGTGTGGTTGCTGGGCTCGCTGCCGGCCGTCTGGCAGATCATCCAGGGCCAATGACGCCGGAACGGCCGCTCCGCGATCCACGGAGCGGCCGGTTCCGCAATGCGCTGCCCGTCCGGCAGCCAAATCCCTTTGCGGTGCTGCGCGCGCTGTTCACGGAGCGCTTCGTGACGGCGCCAGAGCAGCCAGTCCCCATCGAACGCCGTGCGCGGGCCGACTTCGCCGTCGCGCCCGCACACGGCGTTCGCGTCACCTGGCTGGGGCACGCCACGCTGCTCATCGAAGTCGAAGGCGTGCGGGTACTCACGGATCCCGTGTGGGCCGAGCGCGCCTCAATCAGTCAAGCCTTCGGGCCACGACGATTCTTTCCGCCGCCGCTTGCGCTTGATGCGTTGCCTGCGCTCGACGCGGTGCTGCTCACGCACGACCACTACGACCACCTCGACAAGGCGACCATCCGAACCCTCGCGTCGCGCGGCCTGCCGTTCATCGCGCCGACAGGAATGACGGCGCTGCTCGCCGGCTGGGGTGTGCCCGAGGCGCAGGTCACCGAACGTTCGTGGTGGGAGCAGGTGCAGTTGCAGCACGTGACGGTGACACTCACCCCGGCCCGCCACTTCAGCGGTCGGTCGGCGCTGTTCACGGATCGCGACCGCAGGCTCTGGTGCGGCTATGCGCTCACGGGCCGCGAGCGCCGAGTCTACTATGCCGGCGACAGCTCCCTGGCGCCGGAGTTCGCAGTCGTCGGCGAGCGCCTTGGCCCGTTTGACATCTCGATGTTCGAGATCGGCGCCTACAGCCATCTCTGGCGCGACGTGCACATGGGCCCGGAGCAGGCGGTGCGGGCGCATCGAATGTCCCGCGGCGGCCTGATGCTGCCCATCCACTGGGGGACCTTCGACCTCGCGCTGCACGGATGGACGGAACCCGCCGAGCGGGTGATGGCCGCCGCGGAGCGTGAAGGCGTGTCCCTCGCGATGCCGAGACCCGGCGCAATGGTCGACCCGCTGCTGCCGCCGCCACTGGAACGCTGGTGGCCCACGCTGCCCTGGCGCAGCGCCGAGGAGTATCCGGTGGTCTCGTCGGGTGTCGAGGGCCTGTTCCCCTAGCGAACCGCCAAGCGCTCACCGGAAGCCGCTGTAGATTCCGCGTACCGTCTTCCCCTCGAGCGTTTCGTGCACGACCTGACCACGGGGTCCATCCCCAAGCACATCATCCGCATGGCCGTCCCGATGGCCATCGGGATGGTGTTCCAGACGCTGTATTACCTCGTCGACCTGTACTTCGTCGGCCGCCTCGGCGACGTGGCCCTCGCCGGCGTCAGCGCCGCGGGCAACCTGCAGTTCATTGTCATGGCGCTGACGCAGGTGCTCGGCATCGGCACGATGGTGCCGATCGCGCACGCGGCGGGCCGCAAGGACCGTGCGGATGCCAACCTGATCTTCAACCAGAGCCTCACACTCTCGGCGATCGCCTTCGCCGCCGTGATGATCAGCGGCTGGTTGTTCGCCGACCGCTATCTGATGACGCTCGCCGCGGACGCGCCCACGCAGCAGGCGGGACGCGACTATATGGTCTGGTTCCTTCCGGCGATGGGCCTGCAGTTCGCGCTGATCTCCATCGGCTCGGCGCTGCGCGGCACGGGCATCACCAAGCCGACGATGATCGTGCAGGTGCTGACGGTGGTGCTCAACGCGATTCTCTCACCGATCCTGATTGCGGGCTGGGGCACCGGCCGGCCGCTCGGCGTGTTGGGTGCCTCGCTGGCGACGGCCATCTCCGTGCTCGTCGCGGTGGTGGTGCTACTCTGGTACTTCGTGCGCCTCGAGCACTACGTGGCGCTGGACCGAACGCAGCTCAAGCCGCACCTGCCGACTTGGGGCCGGATGATGCGCATCGGTGTGCCGGCGGGCGGTGAGTTCCTGTTGCTGTTCTTCTCGATCGGCATCAACTACTACTTGATCCGCAACTTCGGCTCGGCCGCGCAGGCGGGCTTCGGCGTGGGACAGCGGATGATGCAGGCGATCTTCCTGCCGGTGATGGCAGTGGCGTTTGCGGCGGCGCCGATCGCGGGGCAAAACCTCGCGGCCGGACTGCCGGACCGTGTGCGCCAGACCTTCTTCGAGGCCATCAAGATTGGCACCGTGTTGATGGCGCTGGCCACGGGCTTCGCGCACTGGCGTCCGGAGTGGCTCGCCTCGCCGTTCACGGATGATCCGGAAGTGATTCGCGTGGCCGCGCTGTTCCTGCGTATCATCTCGTGGAACTTCGTGGCCTCGGGCATCATCTTCACCTGCTCGGGCATGTTCCAGGCGATGGGCAACACCGTGCCCACCGTGATCTCCAGCGGCGTGCGCCTCGGCGTGTTCGCCGCCGGTGCCTTCTGGGTGGCGAGCCTGCCCGGATTCAAGCTTGAGTGGCTCTGGTACTCGAGCGTCGTGGCCACGTCGCTGCATTGCCTGTTCAACGTGTGGCTGCTGCAGATCGAGGCGTCGCGTCGGATGGCCGGCGGGTTGGCGCCCACCCCACAGGTCGCAACCCAGGAGAGCTGACGATGGTTCGAACTCGCCCGCTGATCGCTTGTGTCCTGGCGCTCGGAGCCCTTGCCTGTCAGTCGGGCGATGCGCCCAGCGTCGAGCGCGTGGACATCCTGATTGCCAATGGCACGGTGATCACGATGGACTCGGGCCGCCGCGTGATCGAGGATGGTGCCGTGGCGATCCGTGGCACGCGCATCGTCGAGGTGGGCAGCACGGCCGACCTGCGCGCCAAGTACCGCGCCAACGAGACCATCGACGCCACGCGGAAGATCGTGATGCCGGGACTCGTGGATGGCCACGGCCACGCCGGGCACGGCCTTGTGAAGACGATGGGCACGGACAACGGCGGTTGGTATCCAGCCACCGAGAAGATCTACGCCAACGGCTCCACCGTGGACTTCTGGCGTGCGGACGCGCTGCTGACCGCGGTGGAGAAGCTCAAGTTCGGCGTCACGACCTCGCTCACATTGTTCGGCGGCGGCGACAACGTCCACCGCACGGACCAGGTGCGCTACGGCGAGGCCTACATGTCGGCGCTCGACACCGTTGGCCTGCGCTGGATCCTTGCCGTGGGGCCGCGACGGCCACCCTTCCCGAAGACCTTCACGCAGTGGGATGGTGGTGTGGCCACCGAGACCAGCGTGAGCTTCGAGCAGCAGATGGCGGTGTCGGACTCGCTGTTGACCAAATGGAACGCGAACCCCGACTCGCGCGTGAAGGCGGCGGTGGTGTTCCCGACGGTGACGGTCTCGCCGGCGCCGCCGCGTGGCGCCGAGTTGGAGGAGCTGAAGCGTGAGGCGGCAGCGGCTTTGGCACTGGCGCGCAAGCATGGCGCACTCTTTGCGCAGGACGGGCATACGCGCGGCACGGTCAAGTTCCAGCACGAGGTGCTGGGCATTTCCGGCCCGGACGTGATCTTCTCGCACGCCACGGAACTGACCAACGAGGAGATTCAGATCCTCGCGCGTACGAACACGCGGATCGCGCACAATCCAAGCGCGGTGTTTTCGATTCGCGGGCGCAATCCGACGACCGAGCTGATCGACGCCGGTGTCACCGTGATGCTCGGCTCGGACGGCGTGGCGCCCGACCGCAGCTACGACATGTTCCGCCACATGTTCCAGGCGATGCGCTACCATCGCTTCCATTTTCGCGATGCCTCCGTGCTGCCGGCGGGCAAGGTGCTGGAGATGGTGACGGTTGATGCGGCGCGCGCACTGGGCATGGAGGACGAGATCGGTTCGCTGGAGCCAGGCAAGCGCGCGGACGTGATCCTCATTGATTGGTTCAAGCCCCATATGGTGCCGATGAACATGCCGCTGTACCGCGTGGCGTACTTCGCGAATGGCAATGATGTCGCGACGGTGCTGGTGGACGGCCGCGTGCTGATGCGCGACCGCGTGGTGCTCTCGGTGAACGAGGAGCGCGTGCTGACCTTCGCCGACCAGGAGGCTGCGGCGGCCATCACGCGCACGGGCCTCGAGGAACTGCTCGAGACGCCGGAAGGTTTCTGGGGCAGAACCCGTCTCCCTTCACCGTGACGACACCAGTCCCACCACACGCCGGCCAGCCGGTACTCCAGCGCGGTACGCCACTCGACCAAGCCAAGGCCGCAGTTATCCTCGCGCACGGCCGCGGGGCCTCTGCGGCGAGCATCCTGACATTGGTTGACGTGCTCGAGCATCCCGGCGTGTGCTATCTCGCGCCGGATGCAAACGGTGGCGCGTGGTATCCCTACAGTTTCATGGCGCCTATCGAGCGGAACGAGCCAGGCATCACCTCGGCGCTCTCGGTGGTGCACGGTTTGGTGGATGACGCAATCGCCGCTGGAGTCCCTCAGGAACGCGTGGTATTGCTCGGCTTCTCACAGGGCGCCTGCCTCGCCTCCACGGCGGCGCAGCGCCGTCCGGGGCGATACGGAGCGGTCGTCGCGTACTCGGGCGGACTGGTCGGTCCGGACGGCACGCAGTGGTCGGCCGACGGTGACTTTGCCGGTACGCCGGTGTTCCTCGGCTGCAGCGATGTCGACGCGCACATTCCGGAGTCGCGGGTGCGCGAGACGGCAGCGCAGTTCGAGCGGATGGGCGCCGCCGTCACGATGCGGATCTATCCGGGCATGCCGCACACGGTGATCGAAGACGAGATATCTTTCACGAACGAGCTGCTGTCGGCGGTGATAGCAGCGTAGCCGTCGCCCCCATCACGCCGGAGCCGCTGTGCAGCGTCGAGAGTTTCTGTCCCGCTCCGCTGCCCTCGCGTCCGCCCCGATGATCCTGCGCCACGCCGGTGCGTCTCGGCGCGTGACAGCGCTGCACGCAGACGGCGCGCGGGTGAACGAATGGCTCTCACGCTTCGACCAGGTGGGCCGCAGCGCCGGTGGCATCAATCGCGTCGCCTACTCGGACGCGGACCTCGCCGGCCGGCGCTTCACCCAGCAGCTGTTTGCCGACGCGGGCCTTGCCACGCGCGTCGATGCCGCCGGCAACATCTGGGCGCGCATCGACGGCAGCCAGCGCGACGCGACGCCGATCATCATCGGTTCGCACGTGGACTCGGTGACCGACGGCGGCAACTTCGACGGACCGGTGGGGTCCTTCGCCGCGATCGAAGTGGCGCGCACGCTGAAGGAGCGCGGTGAAGCGCTGCAACATCCACTCGATGTCGTCGTCTGGGCCAACGAGGAAGGCGGCACCGTCGGCAGCAAGTGCGCCGTCGGTGAAGTCGCGACCGTGAATCTCGATGCAGTCGCCCGCTCCGGCGTCAGCATCCGCGAGGGCATCGGACGCATCGGCGGCGACATCGCGCGCTTGGAGACCGCGGTGCGGCGCAAGGGCAGCGTGCACTGCTACCTCGAACTGCACATTGAGCAGGGCGGCACGCTGGAGCGCACGGGGCGCGACATCGGCACGGTGATCGGCATTGTCGGCCTGCGCTGGTACACGGTGACCGTGACCGGTTTCGCCAACCACGCCGGCACCACGCCGATGGACCAGCGGCAAGACGCGCTGTTGGCGGCATCAAAGTTCGCGGTGGCGCTCAACGAGACGGTGCGCGCCGAGCCCGGGCGGCAGGTGGTGACCGTGGGCCGGATGATCCCCAGTCCGAACACGCAGAACGTGATCCCCGGCCGCGTCGAGACGTCCATCGACCTCCGCGACCTCGACGAGGCCAAGCTGGACCGCTTCGCGGCGCGCTTCCGGCAGATCGCGAGCGAGATCGGGCAGTCCACCGGTACCACCTTCGAGTTCCAGGAACTGATACGCTCCAAGCCCGCGATGTCCGATGACCGCTTGATGGCCGCCATCGACGCCAGCGCCGACTCGTTGGGATTGAGCTCGCAGCGGATGCCGAGCGGGGCGGGGCACGATGCGCAGGAGCTCGGGCTCATTTGCCCCATGGCGATGATCTTCGTGCCGTCGGTGGGTGGCATCAGCCATTCGCCGCGGGAATTCACGAAGGCCAAGGACGTGGCCAACGGTGTGGACGTGCTGCTGAACGCCGTGCGCCGCGCCGATACTCTGTAGCATGGATCGTCGCCGATTCGTGCAGAGCGCCAGCGGCGCGGTGGCGGCGCTGTCAGGGTTCTCCCTGGCGCGAGAGCACGAGCCCTGGGGTGTGATGGAGTCCGTCGGCAGCGGTGTGTGGGCGCACCTCGCCGCTCCGTTGACCGATCGCACCACGCTATGCAACGGCGGCCTCGTCGCTGGACGCGATGGCGTGCTGATGGTCGAGGCCTTTGCGGGGGATGTCGGCGCACGCTGGGTGCGCGAGCAGTCGCGCGTGCTGACCAAGCGAGAGCCCACGCACGTGGTGCTCACGCATTTCCACGGCGACCATACTGGTGGCCTCCGCGGGGCGCGAGAGAATGGCGCGGCCTTGCTCTGCACGGCCGGCACGCGCGACCTCGTGTTGGAGCGCAATGCCAGCGCGCCCGCCGAGCTGCTCGGCGATGCCCAGCTGGTCGCCGCCGATGAGGAGCGCGTGCTGGACTTGGGTGGCCGACGTCTGCGTCTGGTCGCGATGTCGGGGCACACGCCGTCTGACCTGGTGGTCGTGGTCGAGGATGCAGGCGTCGTGTTCTGCGGCGATCTCGTCTGGTACGGGATGTTTCCGAACTTCGTGGATGCGATCCCATCGCGGCTCGGGCCGTCGGTGCGGCGTCTGCGGGCGATGAATCAGCGCGTGTATGTGTCGGGACACGGCGGGCGCACGGATGCCGCCGGCCTCGATCGATTCATTGGCCTGCTGGACCGCGTGGAGGAGGCGGCGCGGGCGGCCGTTGCGCGCGGGGCAAGCGCCGAGGAGGCGGGCAAGCGCTTTGCCATGCCGGCCGGGCTCGAAGACTGGACCTTGTTCAACGCCCGCTACTTCGAACGCGCAATCGGGGCGTGGATGCGCGAACTGGGAGCTTCGCCGTGATCCCGATGGCCCCGGTGGTCTACGCCATCAATCTCGGCATCGCGCTGATCCTCGCCGTGCTGTTGACGCAGTATTGGCGCGACCACTCGGCCAGCTTCGACATCCGCGACTGGATCGTCGCGGCGTGGGTGCTGACCTTCGCCGATCTCCTGTTCGCCCTGCGAGAGGTGATGCCGTACTGGTCGGCGCGCTTCTTCCCGACCCTGCTGGTCACGGTGGGCCACGGCCTCCTGCTCACCGCCTCGCGTCGCACGGCCGGGGCATCGCCGCGCCCGCGCTTGATTGGCCTGGCCGTGCTCATCCACGCCGGGTTTCTCGCCTACTTCCTCGCGACCGACGCCGCCTCGAGCTGGCGCACCGTCGTCAACGGTGCGATTTGGGGGCCGCTCTCGGCGGCTTCGGCCTACGCGTTATGGACCTCACGGCTCACGCTGCAGCGGCTCACGCGGTTCACCGCCGTGGTCTTCGTGCTGCAGGGGCTGTTTCACACGTATCGCACGGCCTTGGCGCTGCAGCTGATCGGAGGCGGCACCCCACAGCAGCGCTACGACTTCGTGCAGGTGCTCGGCGACGTCGAGGTGAGCTTCTTCATGGTGGCGCTCTTCGTGTCCGTGCTGGTGGCCTACCTGCGCCTTGGCAACCAGGAATTGCGTGAGGCTTTGGCTGACGTGCAGCAGCTCTCGGGCATGCTACCCATCTGCGCCTGGTGCCACAACGTGCGCGACGACCAGGGCTACTGGACGAAGATCGAGCAGTATTTCAAGGAGCACCACGTCGAGGTCACGCACAGCATCTGCGAGAGCTGCCAGCAGAAGCACTTCGCCGGCGAGGCGCCTTCGGTCACGCGGCCCTAGCGCCAACGGGAACCAACCGCTGCGGATGCGGATTTTGGCGTCGGAGTTCACAGTAGCCGACCCCCACCGAACGTCTGCGGAGACCCAACAGCCATGGAATCGAAGTCTGGCGCGAGCGCCGGGAAATGCCCCGTCGCGCACGGCGGCAGCACCGCCAAGCCCGCAATCGGCCACAGCAATCGCGAGTGGTGGCCGAACCAACTGAACCTCGGCATCCTGCACCAGCATTCGTCGCTGTCGAACCCGATGGGCATCGACTTCGAATACTCCGAGGAGTTCAAGAAGCTCGACGTCGAGGCACTCAAGGCCGATGTCATCGCCCTGATGACCGACTCCCAGGATTGGTGGCCGGCGGACTACGGGCACTACGGTCCCTTCTTCATCCGCATGGCCTGGCACGCCGCCGGCACCTACCGCACCGGCGACGGTCGCGGCGGCGCCTCTGGCGGCACGCAGCGCTTCGCGCCGCTCAACAGCTGGCCGGACAACGGCAACCTCGACAAGGCGCGCCGCCTGCTGTGGCCCATCAAGCAGAAGTACGGCAACACGATCTCCTGGGCCGACCTCTTCGTGTTCACCGGCAACTGCGCCATCGAGTCGATGGGCCTCAAGCCTTTCGGGATGGGCTTCGGCCGCGCCGACATCTGGGAGCCGGAAGAGGACATCTATTGGGGACCTGAGGGTGAGATGCTCGGCGACAAGCGTTACTCGGGCGATCGTGAGCTCGAGAATCCGCTGGCCGCGGTGCAGATGGGGCTCATCTACGTGAACCCCGAGGGCCCGAACGGCAAGCCGGATCCCCTCGCCTCGGCGCGCGACATCCGCGAGACCTTCAAGCGCATGGCGATGAACGACGAAGAAACCGTCGCGCTCGTCGCCGGCGGCCACACCTTCGGCAAGATGCACGGCGCGGGCGACCCGGCGCTCGTGGGCCCTGAGCCCGAAGCCGCGCCGATCGAGGAGCAGGGACTCGGCTGGCGCAACGCGCTCGGCAGCGGCAAGGGCGCCCACACCACGACGTCCGGACTCGAAGGCGCCTGGACGCCGACACCGACGAAGTGGGACAACTCTTACTTCGACACGCTCTTCGGCTGGGAGTGGGAGCTGACCAAGAGCCCGGCTGGCGCCTACATCTGGGAGCCCACCGAGAAGGACAAGGCGCGCACAGTGCCCGACGCGCACGACGCCAGCAAGAAGGTGTTGCCGGCGATGTCGACGGCGGACATGGCGATGCGCATGGACCCGACCTACGAGAAGATCTCGCGGCGCTTCCACCAGAACCCGCAGGAACTCGCCGACGCCTTCGCGCGCGCCTGGTTCAAGCTCACGCATCGCGACATGGGTCCGCGCGAGCGCTACCTCGGCCCTTGGGTGCCGAAGGAAGAGCTGATCTGGCAGGATCCGGTTCCGGCCGTGAACCATCCGCTCATCGACGCGGCCGACATCAAGGCGCTCAAGGCCAAGATCCTCGGTGCGGGGCTCTCGATCTCACAGCTCGTGTACGTGGCCTGGTCGGCGGCTTCGACGTTCCGCAACTCGGACAAGCGCGGTGGCGCGAATGGCGCACGCATCCGACTCGAGCCGCAGAAGGGCTGGGAAGTGAACCAGCCGGCCAAGCTCACGCGCGCCCTGGAGATCTTCGAGACCCTCCAGAAGGAGTTCAACGCCGGCGCGAAGGGCGGCAAGCAGGTCTCGCTGGCGGATCTCATAGTGCTCGGTGGCTGCGCGGCGGTCGAGGCTGCCGCGGCCAAGGCAGGCGTGACGATCGAGCTGCCGTTCACCCCGGGGCGGATGGACGCGTCGCAGGCGCAGACGGACGCGGAGTCCTTCGAGTACCTCGAGCCTGTCGCCGATGGCTTCCGCAACTACCAGAAGCAGCAGTACAGCATCACGGCGGAGGAGCTGCTGGTGGACAAGGCGCAGCTGCTGGCACTCACGGCGCCGGAGATGACGGTGCTCGTCGGCGGCATGCGCGCACTCGGCGCGAACTTCGGCGGGTCCAAGAACGGTGTGTTCACCGACCGACCGGAAACGCTGTCCAACGATTTCTTCGTGAACCTGTTGGATATGGGTACGGAGTGGAAGGCGACGTCGAAGTCGGCCGACACCTTCGAGGGCCGCGACCGCGCCACGGGCGATGTGAAGTGGACGGCCACGCGGGTGGACCTGGTCTTCGGGTCGAACTCGCAGTTGCGGGCGATCGCCGAGGTGTACGGGCAGTCGGATGCGAAGGAGCGCTTCGTGCACGACTTCGGGAAGGCCTGGACGAAGGTGATGGACGCAGACCGGTTCGACGTGGCGTAGGTTCCAGCAGCGCCCACACCAGCCGAGTCGAGGGACCTGAACGTGCGTACTGCGCTCCGTGTTGTGTTCCTGCCCGTGACCCTGCTGGTGTGCGGCTGCCTGAGTTATCAGCCGGTGGACGCCGCACCGTCCCCGGCCACGCGTGTCGTGGTGAGCGCGCGCGAGGGCGAGCTGGCGTTGCTCGCTGCCCATCCGGAAGATCCGAACACGACGATTCGTTGCACCACGCGTTCGGTGTCCGGACGGTTCGATCGCCAGAGTGCGGACACCCTCTGGCTGACCGCTGCGCGTGTGTCGTCTCCGCGCGGTGACGAATCGCCGACCTGCGTGCGGGAGCTTGCAGGCCGCGTGGTCAGGACCGCAGGTGGCCCGCCCGCACTCGAAGCGATGCGCTTCAGCAGTCGCCGGACGCTGGTGCTCGCCGCGGCGCTGGCCGCCGTGGGAATTGCCGTGGACGCGATGCTGGACGCAATCGTCGTCATCGACAGCTGAGCAGGCCGGCCCGGCCCCCCCCCCTTGCGCGCCGGATCGGTGTGGGCTAACGTACAACCGAATGGTTGCACGTTCTGAACTCTCCAGCGCCGACCTCGATCGGCTCTTCCGCGCCCTGGCTGACGCCACCAGGCGCGACATCGTCTCGCGCGTGCTCGGCGGCGAGCCGGCGTCGGTCTCCGAGCTCGCTGAGCGCTACGACATGAGCTTCGCCGCCGTGCAGAAGCACGTCGCGGTGCTCGAGGAGGCTGGCCTCGTGAGCAAGGAACCCCGAGGCCGCGAGCGGATGGTGCGCGGCAACCCCGACCAGCTCGCGCGGGCTCGCGAACTGTTGCTCAAGCTCGAACAGCTCTGGATCTCCCGCTTCAGCCAACTCGACGCGATTCTCGCCGAACCCCGACCCTCGAAGAGGAAGGACTAGCAATGCCGATCACCTCGCTCGTCTCGAACGCCAAGGAGCTCACGCTGACCATCGTGGCCGAGTATGCCGTGCCGGTGGAGCGTCTGTGGGACGCCTACTCCGACCCGCGGCAGCTGGAGCGCTTCTGGGGTCCGGAAACTTGGCCGGCGACCTTCACGCGCCACGACATGCGCGTCGGCGGTGAGTCGCACTACTACATGACGGGCCCCGACGGCACGAAGTCGGCCGGCTACTTCAAGTTCCTCGCCATCGAGCCGCTCAAGCGGATGGAGATGCAGGACGGCTTCACGGGCCCCGACGGCCAACCGAACGACGGCATGCCGTCGATGCGCATGGTCTTCGCCTTCGAGTCCACCAAGAGCGGGTCGAAGTTCACCAGCACCACGTACTTCCCCAGCGTCGAGGCAATGGACGAGCTGGTGAAGATGGGCATGATCGAGGGCACCAAGTCGGCGATGGGCCAGATCGACGCGGTGCTGGCCGACCTCAAGTCCTTTGCATCGGACCGCACGACGGAGGCGCAGCTGTTGAGCGACACGCAGGTGCGCGTGAGCCGCGTGATTCGCGGCAGCGTGGAGCAGGTGTGGCGCGCGCATCACGAGGAGAAGTTGATGCAGCGCTGGTTGCTCGGACCGGACGGCTGGACGATGCCCGTGTGCTCGATCGCCAACAAGGTTGGCGACGCCTACCGCTACGAGTGGGAGTCCGCCGACAAGGCGCAGCGCTTTGGATTCGAGGGCGAACTGCTCGAGAGCGCCGCGCCGGTGCGTGCCGTGACCTCGGAGCGGATGATTGGGGTGCCGGGTCCGCAGACCACCAACGAGATGACCTTGGTGGCAGTGCAGGGCGGGACGCTGCTGAGCATTGTCATCACGTATCCGAGCAAGGAGCTGCGCGATCAGATCCTTGGTACGGGAATGACCACCGGTATGGAGGCGAGCTACGCGCGCTTGGAGCAGCAGGTGCTTGCGTCCGCCTAGGACGTCGCGCGCCGCCGCTCCGCTGTCGGCTGCGTCGGGCCGAGGACATCTCGCACTCGCCCGCGCAGCCGCGGCAGCAACTCCGCCTCGAACCAGGGATTGTTCGTGACCCAGCGGCGGTTGCGCGGGCTCGGATGCGGCAGCGGCACGAGAGCAGGCCACCGGCTCTCCCAATCGCGCACCACATCCGTCACGGAGCGCTTGGCACCCGGAAGGTGATAGGCCACCGCGTAGGCGCCGAGCACGACGGTGAGCTGTACGGCGCCGAGATGTCCCAGCAGCTCCTCGCGCCAAGCGGGTGCGCATTCCGGACGCGGCGGTAGGTCGCCGGCGCGTCCAGTCCCAGGGAAGCAGAATCCCATCGGCACCAGGGCAATCTGCGAGGCATCGTAGAACGTTGCCCGCGTGACCCCCAGCCACTCGCGCAACCGGTCGCCGCTGGGATCGTTGAAAGGGATTCCTGTTTCGTGCACCCGCCGCCCCGGCGCCTGTCCGACGATCAGGATGCGCGCACGAGGATCCACCTGCACGACCGGCCGGGGTCCGAGCGGGAGATGCGCAGCGCAAATCTCGCAGCCACGAATGCGACGAAGGAGCGTGTCGAGCGAACGGGTGGGCGGCAAGCGAATCAGGGCGCTTGCCGGAGGACGAAGTCGCCCGGTCGCGAACCGGACTCCACGCGCCAGCCGGTGCCCACCACCAGGCGCCAGGTCTCGCCAATGAGCGTGTCGCCATCGGTGCGGAACGGTGCCGGCAGACGCAATGTCTCTCCGTCGGACGACTCGAGCATGCCCGTGGACTCCAGACTGCCCCAGGGCGCCGTGACGCGGTACGACAAGTACACGATGCCCTCTCCCGGAATGGACGTCGCGCCGCGCGTGATCAACGCCGCACCGCGCCCGCGCGGAACGATCAATACCGGCCCCTCGACGTAGCGCCGCCGCAGCGCCGCAACGTGCTCCCGCTGCACGCGGTCGCGCTCGACTTCCACGGCCCGAAGCTCGTCGCCGCCGTACTGTTGTGCGGCGCCCGCTGGCTCCGCCGCCGGTGACACGTTGGCAGCCGTCGCGACCAGCTCGCCAAGGTCGGAGCTCGGCGTGATGCGACGCGTCCAGCCCGATGCGTAGCCGTCGAGCAAGAGCCCGTACGCGGTGCCGAGCGGGTACGCGAAGGTCCGCACGAAGGAGGGCGCCGTGTCGCTGTGCACGAGCTGTTGCCGCGCGTCCGCGATGGCCGCGGCTGGCGTGTCGAAGGCCACGACAGTGCCGGTGTACTGGGCCAGCCCTTCACGGATCTCATCCGCACGCTCGCGTGCCGCCGCTTCGGGAAAGATGCGACGGCGTTCGGCACGGAAGGCCAAGGCATCGGCGAGCGCGGCGCGCCGTGCGTCGGCCTCACTTGCGAGCGCCCGGCCGAGCGCGCGGTACTCGAGCCGCAGCCAGTAGCGTCCCTCAAGCGCATCGAGATGCTCGTTGGGTTCGGCGCTCACCACTAGCCCGAGCTGCGGCTGCACGCGATGGAACATCTCGTGCAATAGGAGGCGCCCGCGGGCGCCGGCGTCCTCAGCCGGGATCATTGCCCAGACGTAGGCTGCCCAGCGCTCCTCGCCCCAGGCAATCGGTGCATTCACGAATCCCAGCACCCGTGGCCGCGCAGCGGCGGGTGCCGGCTGGCTCGTGGCAAGAGTCTGCGTCTGCGCATCCGCGAAAACGAGCGGGCCGCATAGCGAGATGCCCCACAGGCGGCCCCCCTCTCGCTGACACAGGGTCGCAGCCTCCGCGAAGTACCGGGCAGCGAGGACGCTGTCGACCTGCCCAGCGGCCGGCATCGGAGCGGCCGCGAGCATCAACGCGCAAGCCGCGAGTAGCCGAAATCGGTGGGGCACCATCCTTCGAACGTACCTCCGCTGTCAGCACCTCACCATCCCGGCGGCTGGAGGCGGAAGTCTCACGACCGCGGCGGTGACCGTCGTGCGGCAGTCCCTGCTCCAGCCCCTGCCAGTGCCGCCGACACTCTCAACCATGCCCGTGTCCGACCCGCTGAGAGACCGCCTCTCCGAGGCCGTCGCCGGCGACTACGCATTGCTCCAGGAATTGGGGCGAGGCGGGATGGCGTCCGTCCATCTCGCCCGGGACCTCGCGCTCGATCGTCTCGTCGCCATCAAGGTGATGGCGCCGGAGCTGGCTGCCGTGCCGGAGATGGCGGAGCGCTTCCTGCAGGAAGCGCGCATCGCGGCGGCGCTCTCGCACCCGCACATCATCCCGATCCACGCCGTGCGTCGGCGTGGCGACCTGCTGTACATCGTGATGCGCTACGTGGCCGGGCGCCCGCTCGACCAGGTGTTGCGACGCGCCGGTCCGCTGCCGCTGCCGATGGTCCGCGCGATTCTCACGCAGGTCGCGGCCGCACTCGATGTGGCGCATCGCGCCGGCGTCGTGCACCGTGACATCAAGCCGGCGAACATCCTGCTCGACGAGCAGGGCGATGTCGTGGTTGCCGACTTCGGTATCGCGCGGCTCGGCGAGCAGCCTGGCCGCACGCAGGCGGGGCAGACCGTCGGCACGCCTGAGTATATGAGTCCCGAGCAGTGTGCCGGCGAGACGGTGTCCGGGGCGACTGACCAGTACGCGCTTGGCGTCGTGGCCTACGAGTTGCTCACGGGCGCGCCGCCGTTCACCGGCGAGGGCCTCGTGCAGATCGTGTGGCGCATGCTCAACGAGCAGATTGCGCCGCTGGCCGCGCGCCGTCCGGACTGCGCGGGACAGGTGGCCGCGGCTGTCCATCGAATGCTGGAGCGCCACGCGTCAGATCGCTGGCCGAGCGTCGGCGAGGCGGTCCGCGCGATGGGTGCGCTGGCATTGCCGGAGAACGACCCCGTGCGGCGCGCTCTTGCCGCATTGGCGCGGGGCGATGCATCCGCTGTGACCGCCGCAGCGACTGTCGTCAGCTCGCCGCAGCACGCACCGGCCGTGACGCCGCCGCCGCGTGAGCTTGCCGCAGCCCTGCAACTGCCCCTTCCCGGCGCCGTGATGTGCATCGACGACGCCGTTGGCTTCGTCCCCGAGGCGCGCGACGCCGCAGGAGCACCGCTGCAGGGTGCGGCGCTCGATTGGTCGTCGAGCGATCCCGCGGTGGCCCGAGTGGATGCAGAGGGCACTGTCACCGCCATCCGCGCTGGCTCCGCGCGGGTGATGGTGCGATCCGGCGAGGCTCTGGCGGCGATGGCCATCGTCGTGACCCGGGCCGCGCCACGCCTGTTGCGCATCACTGCGCCTGCCGAGCCGCTGGAGGTGGGCGACCGCATCACGCTTGCCTTGGCCACGGGGGACACGCCGGGCTCGTTGCCGCATCCGCGGCTGGCCGCTTGGCGCTCGAGCGATCCGACCGTGTGTACGGTGGACGCTACTGGCCGCGTGCACGCGCTGGCCGAGGGAACGGTCGAGATTCGTGCCAGCGCAGGTGGAGTGGTGGCTACGAAGGCACTGCGCGTGGAGCGTGCCCGCGTGTCGGCTGTGCATCTCGCGGTACCAGCGCCGCGCGTGGCGCCGGGCGCGCAGCTGCGGCTGGCCGCATCGCCTGCGAACACGCGCGGACATCCGGTGCCCGGCCTTCCCGTCAGCTGGGAGGTCAGTAACCCGGCCATCGCGGCCATCACTGCAGACGGTGTGCTGACGGCCCGCGGACGCGGACACGTGATGGTGGCAGCGCGCGTCGGCGGCCGAGTGGGAACGGCGCGCGTCCTCGTCACCGATGACTGCTAGCCACTCTCCTAGAAGCGGAGCCGGAAGGCCAGTCCCGGCGCGGGGCGTGCACCGCGACGCGCATCAACGAGTGGTGTGACTGAGAGTCGTGGGGGCGCGAGCTGTCGTGCACGCAGTGTCAGCGCGCGACTCGCTACCACCATGCCTGCGGCGCCGACGCCGAGGTTGAGCACGGCCAAGCTTGTGGTCCTGCTGTGGTCCAGTCCCTGGACGCCCAGCACGATGGCCGCTGCGCCGGCCAGAAGGCCAGCGTACGGGAGGACGCGCGGCTGCAGACTCGGCGACACGAGCAGGCTGGCCACCGCCAGGCCGGTGTTGAGGACGGCGCTGGTCTCGAGTGTCTGGGGCGAGACGCGGGGAGGGGGCTCCTCGAAGATGGGAGGTCCGTAAGTCGGCTGGATCCGCGCGGCCTCCTCCAGAAGAAGCCCGTGCTCGTCCAACCAGCGCCCGAACTCCACGTGGGACGCCAGCGCGGGCACCCGCACGTGGTTGTCGTTCTCTACGATCTCGTCAATCAGGTCGTGCTCACCCGTCGTCGCGAGCAAGAATCCGACGGCGCAGAGCACGCCTGTCTGCTGATCCCGGAAGTACGGCACGAACCGACCAGGAAAATCGCGGTTGATCGGGAACTGCCCGGCGTCGCGGTACGCGCGCAACCTCCTCGTGAGCTCGGCACGGTTCCGCTGCTGCGTCGTCGTAAGTCCGCTGAGGTCGCGCGACGCCATCATCGCGAGCGCGCCGTCCAGGTGAGCCTGCACCCGCAGGACCTCGGCTGTCGCGGGCGCGGTGGACAAGGGCGATGTCGCGAGCGACACGGCGGTGGCGACGGCGCGCAGAAGCATCGGGACTCCGTGGCAGGGTTTGAAAGCAGACTACCCAGCGATCCCAGAAGGCGTCACCTCGTGGGCAAGCGGTCGCACTCGCCGGCGGGTGCTTCCTCGCCACGCCGTCGCTCAAGTGCTACCATCACTGCTCACCCGCCGACCCTAGAGACCCATGCCACGCCGCCTCGCCCTCGCCGCCGTCCTCGCCCTCCTTGCGACGCCCGTCGACGCGCAGCAGGCGCTTCCATCGGTCGCCGAACAGGTCGCCGCCGCCGTGCTGCCGCTACCCGCAGAGTTGCGTGCGGGCGCCACGGTGCTCGGCTACCGACAGCCCGGCCAGCTGGTCGAGCTGCGTCGTGGCAGCAACGGCATGCGCTGCCTCGCCCTCTACGCCGTGCGCGAGGACTTCCACGTCGCCTGCTACCAGGACGGCTTGGAGCCGTTCATGGCGCGCGGGCGCGCATTGCGCGTTGAAGGTGTCGAGGGCCCGATGGTGGACTCCGTGCGCTTCCGCGAGGTTGCCGAGCGCAAGTTGAAGCTGCCGGCCTACGGCACGCTGTACTCGATCACCACGCAGCGCGCGAACTTTAACGCCGCGACGAACACGGTGAAGGAGGCAGGCCTGCTGGCGGTGGTCTACATCCCGGGTGCGACTCCGGAGAGCACCGGACTCTCCGCACGTCCGCGTCGCGATGGACCTTGGCTGATGTTCCCCGGCACGCCAAAGGCGCACATCATGATGGTGGGGTCGATGAATCCCTGAGGCGGCTCAGCCGCGGTTGACGCGCGCCGCAACCGCCCGCGCCATCCGCTGCGCCGCCGCCGGATGCGTGCGGAGCCAGAGCTCCGGTTCGATCAGCTCGAGCTCCATCACCTGGAGCGCGCCGTCCGGATCACGCACGAGGTCCACGCGCCCGTAGATCGGCCGCGGCGACACCGCCGCCATCGCCCGCTCGGCGAAGGCGATCTCCTCGGCACTCGGCACCACCTCGATCCAGGTCCCGCCGTGGTCATCCTGCACGCGGAAGTCACCGGGCCGCGCGCGCTTGCGCACCGCGTGGGTGACGAGGCCATCGATCACCACGAGCGTCAGTTCGCCCTCGGTGAGGATAGACGGCACGAAGGGCTGCAGGATGAACGCTTCCTCCGCGCGCAGCGCGGCCAGCGTGTGCCCGACCGCCGCAGCGTTCACGCGCGAGACACGATGCGTGTGCCGCGCCGCGCCCGAGACACAAGGCTTAATGACGGCTTCACTCCAGCCGCAGCCGTCCAGCACCTCCTGCAGGCTGCGCGGATCGCCGGCCTCGATGAACACCGAGGGCACAGTCGGCACGCCTCGACGCCCGAGGTCATCGAGGTAGTGCTTGTCGAGGTTCCACCAGATCGTCTCCGGCACGTTCAGCAGCTGCGTGGCCTGCTCCGCACGTCGTAGCCAGGCGCTGAACTCCTCGAAGCGGTCGAAGTAGTCCCAGGTGCTGCGAAAGACAGCTGCGCGGAACTGCGACCAGTCGACAGACGGGTCCGCCCAGTCCACCCGCTGCGCCGAGAGGCCCTCGGCGGCGAGGCCCTCCATCAAGAGTGCATCGTCACGCAGGATGTTGCCGAGATACCAATCGTCCGCTGCCGCGGCCTCGGCGAGGTAGCGGCGATCGGTCAGCAGTGCGATGTCGGGAGCGTGGGACAACGGCGTAAGGCGGGCTGTGGGGGAACCGGACGACGGGCGCGCGACGCGACGCCTACTGCAGCCGCCGCGCAAAGCAGTGCTTCCGCCCGACCTCGATCTCCGTGCGGTCCACCTTCACATAGCGCGTGATCTTCTCGGGATACGTCTCCAACGGCACGCGTTCAAACCCGCAGTTGAGGAAGAGCTCGTCGGAGTACGACACCGCGAAGAGGTCCGAGTACCCGCGCTTCTTCGCCAGCTTCACCGCGGCGTCGATGAGCTTCTTGCCGTAGCCGAGCCCCTGCGCATCCTGCTCGATGGCCAGCGAGATGATCTCCGCCACCGAAGGCGAGTACTCGTCGAGCGCGATGCAGCCGATGACGCCACCCTGCGCGTCGCGCAGAACGCGATAGTCGCCCAAATGGTTGGCCGCGAACTCAGCGGAGCGCGACAGCGTCTGGCCGGAGGCCGCGAATCGGTTGTTGAGCGACAGCAGTTGCCCGATGTCGGTCTCGTTGGCGGTGGTGATGCGGGTCATCGTTCGACGGCCTCCAGCCGACGCAGGGCGATGCGAATGGGAATCACGGTGGCGCCGATGCAGAGCAGGGCGGCGAGGCCAAAGCCCAGCGCCATCTCCGTGGGCTCGATCGGTTGCCCGAAGGCCTTGGCGGCAAGGTAGCCATACACGGGCCGCGCCTCGAGCACGACCACGCCGCCGATGACGGCCACCGACGCCATCATATAGAGGAGGCCCCCGAACGACGTGGGGATCTGCGCGGCGTTCTCGGTCTCGAACTGCGGGAACATCGTGCCGAAGCCGATGGCCATCCCACTCAGCGCGAAGGTCATCAGCGTGATGCTGCCCACGCTGACGAAGAACATGAAATCGCTGACCTCGAGCAGATAGTCCGTCACGCCGACAATCGCGACCGCGAGGATGAGCAGTGGCGTCGTGCCCACCCAGAACTTGGCCCAGAGCAGGTCGCGCACGGCCATTGGGCTGGAACGCAGCAGCCACAGCGTGCGCCCCTCGAGCGAGACGCCGGGGAAGATGAAGCGCGCCGCGATCGACGCGAGCACGAATCCGGCCAGCACCAGGTTCAGGAAGGGCACCACGTTCACGAGGAAGAAAGTGATGCCTTCGCCGCGCAGCGGCAGGAACTTGATGTTGTAGACGTAGACGACCACCAGCACGGCCAGCAGGATGAGCTGCGACCACTGCGTGGTGTCGCGGAAGAACAGTCGCAGTTCCTTGAGGACGAGTTCGCGGCGCAGGATCCCAAAGGGCGAAAGCAGCGTGTCGCCGAGCGTGGCGAGGAAGCCGCCCTTCTTCACCCAGCGCTGCGCGCTCTCCTGCGCCTTGCTGAACCCCGTGTGGTAGAGCCAACGGTGGAGCAGGGCACCAAGCACCACCGCGGCGGCCGCCGTGCTCCACAACATGTAGAGCGAGAGCCAGTCCGGCCGCTCCTGCAGGAAGCCCATCGTCGCCTTCGACACCCACTCGCTGGGCAGCAGCGGCGAGGTCGGCGTGCGGAGTACCGTGATGAACTCCATCAGCGAGCGGAATCCCTCGGGGCGCGCCAGCCGCTCGGGGCGGATCAGCCGGAACAGCAGCACGATGCCACCGGCCGCCAGCACCGCGATCACCGAGAGGATGTCCCGCGTGCGCCGCGCCGGGAACACGTTCACGAGAATCAAGGTCACCGCGCTGCCGACCACCGCCGGGATGACGAACATCGGCAGCATCACCGCCAGCGCCACGAGCGGGAACAGCAGGCCACCCTTGTACACGATGCCATATGCCGTGAACATCGGGATGGAGACCAGCACCACCATCCAGCTCGATGCGACAATCGTCTCCAGCAGCTTGGCACCGTAGAGCCGCAGCCAATCCACCGGCGCCGCCACGAGCATGTCGAGGTCCTTCGCGAGGAAGAAGCTCGACAGCGCCGTGATCACGTTCGACAGCAGCAGGATGGACGTGAAGCCCAGCAGCATCAGGCCGAGCAGCTTGCCCGCCAGCAGCGCGCCGATCTCCTCGACGCCGCGGAAGTACGTCAGTAGCCGGTAGAGCACGCCGAAGATGAAGGCCCAGAACATCACGCCGACGAAGGCGAGGATGCCGAAGCGTGCGCCGCGGCCCTTCTCGCCCTTCACCGTGCGCGCGCGCGCCGTCAGCCACTTGGGCAGTAGCAGGTGTAGCAGCGGCGGATCAGGCAGCGTTGCCTGATGCTCGCCCGTCGGCCCCAGCAGGGGCGGCTGCAGGACTTCAGGCGTCGAGGACATCCACCAGGTCCCGCGCCGCGTTCTCGCCCGTCAGACGGAGGAACAGTTCCTCGAGCCCCTTCTCGCCGCCCTGCAGCTGCTCACGCAGGTCGCGCATCGTCCCGTACGCCTTGATCTCGCCCTGCACGATGATGGCCAGGCGGTCGCAGAGCGACTCGGCCACCTCCAGCGTGTGCGTCGAGAAGATGATGGTGTGGCCGCGGCGCGTGTACTCGCGGAACAGGTCCTTGAGGATGCGCGCCGCCTTGGGGTCGAGGCCCACCATCGGCTCGTCCACGACAATCACCTCGGGCCGATGCACGAAGGCGCTGGAGATGATCAGCTTCTGCCGCATGCCGTGCGAGTAGCTCTCCACCAACTCGTCGCGCCACTGCTCGAGGTCGAACAGCGCCAGCAACTCGCGTGCGCGGTGCTCGACCTCGGGGCCTTCCTGGTCGTACAGCCCTGCGACAAATCGCAGGAACTCCGAACCGGTCAGCTTCTCATAGATGAACGGCCGGTCAGGAATGAAGCCAAGCTTGGACTTGGCGCGCACTGGATCTCCGATGAGGTCCACGCCCGCCACGGAGATGGCGCCGCTGGTCGGCTTGAGGATGCCGGCCATCATGCGCAGCGTCGTCGTCTTGCCCGCGCCGTTCGGCCCGAGAAACCCGAAGAGTTCGCCGCGCGGCACCACGAGGTCGATGCCCTTCACGGCCACGAAGTCGCCGTACTGCTTGGTCAGCTTCTTGATCTCGATCATCGGGCGTCCAGGATGTCCACCTTGAGGTTGCCGACGAGGCGCAGCAGCTCGCCCTGTCGCGAGAGTCCGCCCCGGATGAAGCGCAGGTGCGCGGCATCGGCGGGGAACTGGCCGAAGGTCGGGTCCACCGCCACCCAGTCCCGCAGCCGCACTTCCGGCCAGGCGTGGTAGTAGAACTTGCCGTTCACGTAGGCCAGCCCGGTGTTGATACGTGCCGGGATGCCCGCCGCACGCGCCAGCGCCACGAAGAGCTGCGTGTGCTCATTGCAGTCGCCGCGCCGCGTACGCAGCACCTGGATGGCGCTCGGCACGCTGATGGTGATCGCCTTTTCCAGCGAGTCGAATACCCAGCGATTGATGCGTTCGGCCACCACGCCGGGATCGCGATCGTTGCCGGCGATCCGCACGGCGAGGTCCACGATCTCGCGGTCGTTCACCTGCAGCAGCGGTTCCGCCGCGAGCTCGGCCGCGTAGCGTTGCCGGAAGCCCTGCGACACACTGGCCAACGACCAGTCGGGGTTCAGTGCGCCGGCTGGCTCACGGAAGACGCGCAGCGTATCACCGTTCAGCGTCTGGCGTCCGCCGCGCAGGTCGAAACTCCCGAGCGGCACACCGGTCAGGCGCGCCGTGAGCACGCGGGGTGCGGCGCGGCCCGGCATCTCCCCGGCGGCGATGGCCGTGCCCTCGAGCAGGTCGCCGAGCGATCCGCTGCCGCTTGAGCCGCTCGCACCGCCCGCGGCACCGAGGTTGCGACGCCAGTTCTCGAACGCGAGCTCGTAGGCCGAGCGGCGCAGTGAGATGCCGCCGGGCTGCGTGCTGGCGACGACTCCACCGTTGGCATCCACCCAGCCGCTGAAGCCGGAGCCTTCGCCCTCGGGTTCGAGCTTCCACGCGCGCACCGTATCCTCGTGCGCCGCGATCCAGCGGTTGCTCGCGGGGTCGTAACCCGCGCTGTCGACGACCGTGAACAGCGACTCGGCGGCGATCCGCACGCGAGCCTCCGCCGGCGACATCGTGCGCGGGTCGAAACTGGCCAGCGTCACCACGGCGCCGACCTTCGGTTGCTGCACCAACACGGCGGCTGCCGGAATGAGCGTCGGCACGAGGATCGGTCCCTCGACTGCGATGCGCTGCGTGTCGCTCGGTTGTCCGGGCATCTGGAGCACGAAGGCGACGGCGCTGTCACCCTCAACGCCGCCAGACACCGACATCGGCGCATCCGGCGCCTCGATGGCCACGTCGAAGCGTCGCAGGGCCAGCGCACGTGAGAGCGTGATCACGCTGCGCGCGCTCGCGCGCAGGTTCTGACCCGCCACCGGCAGGTCGGCGATAAAGTAGTCGACGACCTCGAACGTGGTCCCGGTCGTGTCGATCGTGGTGGAGGCGAAGCCGATCTGTCGGCCGTCCTGCTCCACCACGTAGTAGTTGGCGCCCGGCGGCAGGCGCATCGCCGCCTCGGCGAGGATGGCCGCACGCTCGCGGAAGAACTCGCGGCGCACCAGCGCGACGAGGCCGGCACTCCAGGCGAGCAGCACGACGATGGCAGTGAGGCGTCGCCTGTTTCCGCGCGGCGGCGCTGAGGGCCGCGATGGCGTCGCGCTCATCCGCGCTGCGCTTCCCGTGCGCGCTTATACCAGGGCGCGGCGTCGGCGGAGCGGCCGAGTCGGTCGAGCACCATGCCGACGCCCTTCATCGCACGCCAGTTCTCGGGGTCGAGTTCGGCGGCGCGCTTGTAGTTGGTCTTGGCGTCCTCGAGCCGATCGGCGTGGTTGAGCGCCTCGCCGAGGTAGTAGTGCGCCTGGGCGTGCTCGGGAGCGGCGGCGACGCCGCGCTCCAAAGGCTCGATGGCGTCCTTCCAGCGCGCACGGCGGCAGGCGAGGATGCCGGTCTGCACGAGGATTTCCGGGTGCTCCGGCTGCAGCTTGGCGGCGGCCTTGATCGCCTTTGCCGCATCGTCGTACTTGAGCGTCGCGCCGAGCGCGCCGGCGCGCGCGCAGGTGATGGCGAAGGTGTCGGCGCCGGCTGCAGCGGCCTTGTCGAGGGCGGCGAGCGAGCCGGCCGCGTCTCCTGTGCGCTCCAGCGCGGCGGCATACGCCAGCGCCCGCTGCGTATCGCCGGGCGTCTGCTCAAAGGCGAGGCGCAGTGCCTCCAGCGTGGGGCGCAGGGCCCGCGCGGCGGACTCGTTGCTGAGCCGTTTGGGGCCGGAGTCCGGTTCCGGAATCGGCGGCTGGCGCACCGCCGCTCGAGCGGCCATCGCCTTAGGGTCCACCACGGCCCGGATGGGCATGATCGGCGTCGCCTTGCTGGTCGGAGCGCTCATTCCGTCAATGCGACGGGCCACGAAGCGCGTCTCTTCCAGCTCCGAGTCGTCATAGGACCACTCCCCGCACACCGGCGGCTCGCGCAGCGGCACGGCCACGACCACTTCCTCGATGCTCCCAGTGGGGGCCACGAGCGGTTCGCCGTCGAACATGCCGAGGGCGAGCTGGGCGGGGTCGGGGGGGAGCGGGCGGTCGTCTGACAAGCTGCTAGGACGGAGGACGGAGGACGGAGGCGGAATGGCCCTCGGAACTGGGCCGCAAAGCTGCCCCCCACAATGTAGCAAGCGGAGCGCCGACGCAGTTCGCTTCCGTCCTTCGTCCTCCGTCCTCCGTCCAAGGCCATCCACAGACCCCGACCCTACCATAAAGCCCGCCACGTCGCGAACTTAGATGACTATGCCCGGCGAAGCCCTGATCGTTCGCGGAGCCCGCGAGCACAACCTCAAGAACGTCTCGGTGACCATTCCCCGGGACAAGCTGACGGTCATCACGGGCCTGTCCGGGTCAGGCAAATCGTCGCTGGCCTTCGACACCATCTTCGCCGAGGGGCAGCGGCGCTACGTCGAGTCGCTCTCGGCCTACGCGCGGCAGTTCCTCGGGCTGATGGAGAAGCCCGATGTGGACGCCATCGAAGGACTGTCGCCGGCCATCTCCATCGAACAGAAGACGGCGGGCGCGAACCCGCGCTCGACGGTCGGCACGGTCACGGAGATCTACGACTACCTGCGACTGCTCTACGCCCGCGCCGGTACGCCGCATTGCCCCAACTGCGGGCGCGCGGTGGCACGACAGTCGCCAGCGCAGATCGCCGACGTCGTGCTGGGCTGGCCGGCGGGCACGAAGATCGAGGTGCTCTCGCCGCTGGTGCGCGGTCGCAAGGGCGAGTTCCGCGAACTCTTCGAGGACGCGCGCAAGCAGGGCTTCGTGCGTGCGATGGTGGACGGCGAACTGATTGAGCTGGCCGAGCCGCCCAAGCTGAATCGAAGGCAGAACCACGATGTCTCGGTGGTCGTCGACCGCTTGGTCGTGCGTAAGGAAGATCGCGGGCGCCTCACGGATTCCATCGAGACGGCACTGCGGCTCTCGGAGGGACTGGCCGAGATCGTGCGGCACGAGGGCGGCAAGCGCGCCACGCAGCTCTTCAGCGAGAAGTACGGCTGCCCCGACTGCGGCATCTCGATGCCCGAGCTCGAGCCGCGGCACTTCTCGTTCAATTCGCCGTTTGGTGCCTGCGCGGAATGCTCCGGACTTGGCACGATGCGCACGGCCAGCCCGGAGCTCATCCTCGGCGATCCAAGCATTTCGATTCTCGAGGGCGTGATCCTGCCCTGGGGTGAGCCGGACGGCTATCTGCGTCGCGTGATCCTGCCGGGCCTCGCCAAGCAGCTCAAGTTCGAGCTCAACACGCCCTGGGGCGACCTGCCGGATCGCGTGAAGTTCGAACTCCTGTTCGGCACGCAGTCCAAGAAGAAGGACGACGAGACGCGCTGGGAGGGCGTGCTGGCCAACGTCCAGCGCCGCTACAACGAGACGACGTCCGACACGGTGCGCGGTGAGCTCGAGGAGTACATGGTGGTCGGTGTCTGCCCCGCCTGCCATGGGCGACGCCTCAAGCCGGAGTCGCTGGCCGTCACGATCAGCGGCCGAAACATCGGCGAGTTCACCGAGAGCTCGGCGGCGGACGCGCTGGCCTTCGCCGACAGCGTCCCGGTACGGGAGGACGGCAAGCCCGGCCTCGACCCGGGCATTGCGGGGCCGATCCTCAAGGAAGTGCGCGAGCGCCTTCGCTTCCTCGTGGATGTGGGCCTCGACTACCTCACGCTGGACCGCTCCGCCGAGTCGTTGTCCGGCGGAGAGGCGCAGCGCATCCGCCTGGCCACGCAGATCGGCTCTCGGCTCGTGGGTGTGCTGTACATCCTCGACGAGCCGTCGATTGGCTTGCACCAGCGCGACAACGCGCGCCTGCTGGAAACGCTGAAGCGACTACGCGACCTCGGCAACACGGTGCTTGTGGTGGAGCACGACGAGGAGACGATTCTCGAGGCGGATCACCTGATCGACTTGGGCCCCGGCGCTGGCAAGCACGGTGGCGAGGTGATCGCCGAGGGTACGGTGGCGCAGGTGAAGAAGGTCGCCAAGAGCATCACGGCGCAGTACCTGACGGGCAAGAAGAAGATCCTGCGCGCCGAGGGGCGGCGGCCGATCGACAAGGACCGCATGCTCAGCGTGGTGGGCGCGAAGGAGCACAACCTGCGCGACATCACGGCCGAGTTTCCGCTCGGTTGCTTTGTCGCGGTGACGGGCGTGAGCGGCTCCGGAAAGTCCACGCTTGTCGAGGACATCCTGCAGAAGACGCTGTCGCGGCACTTCTTCCGGGCGCGTGTGGTGCCGGGCGCGCACGACCGCATCGCGGGGCTCGAGCATCTCGACAAGGTCATCGACATCGACCAGACGCCGATCGGCCGCACGCCGCGATCGAACCCGGCGACGTACACGGGCCTCTTCACGCCGATTCGCGAGCTGTTCGCCGAGATGCCGGAGGCGAAGCTGCGCGGCTACGGGCCGGGCCGCTTCAGCTTCAACGTGAAGGGTGGCCGCTGCGAGGCCTGCCAGGGCGACGGCCTGGTGAAGATCGAGATGCACTTCCTGCCGGACGTGTACGTGACCTGCGAGCAGTGCCGCGGGAAGCGCTACAACCGCGAGACGCTGGACGTGAAGTTCCGCGGGCTGTCGATCTCCGAGGTGCTGGACATGACGGTGGAGGACGCGCTGCAGCTGTTCGAGAACCAGCCGCGCATCCATCACAAGCTGGCGGTGCTCAATGACGTGGGCCTCGGCTACATCCACCTCGGTCAGAGCGCGACGACGCTGTCAGGTGGCGAGGCGCAGCGCGTGAAGCTGGCCACGGAGCTGGCGCGCCGCGACACGGGGCGCACGTTGTACATCCTCGACGAGCCGACAACCGGCTTGCACTTCGAGGACGTGCGTGTGCTGCTCGACGTGCTGCACAAGCTGGTGGACCGCGGGAACACGGTGTTGGTGATCGAGCACAACCTCGACGTGATCAAGACGGCCGACTGGATCGTGGACCTTGGGCCCGAGGGTGGGTCCGGGGGCGGGCAGATCGTTGCGTCCGGCACGCCTGAGGAAGTGGCTCGGGTCGCGACGTCGCACACGGGGCAGTATCTCAAGAAAGTTCTCTGAACTGCT